>NZ_JBHYMF010000113.1:0-22261 GCF_042742855.1 Streptomyces sp. NPDC058877
CGCGGGGTCGGGGGGGGGCACCGGCGGTGCGTGGACCACGGCGCTACGCCGGGTCTCCCGCCGGGACCGCGGGCGTCGTGCTCGTCGCCTCGTCCCGCGAACGCGCGAGGTCTCGCCCCCGGGTCTCCCTGGTGACCACCACGGTGAGGGTGGTGATCAGGGCCGCCGCACACAGGTAGAGGCTGACGGGGGTGGCGGACCCGTAGTCCTTGAGGAGCTCGACGGCGATGATCGGGGCGAGGGCTCCGGCCACGATGGAGGCCAGCTGGGAGCCCATCGAGGCGCCGGAGTAGCGGACCTTGGTGTCGAACATCTCGGAGATGAACGCAGCCTGCGGCCCGTACATCGCACCGTGCAACAACAGGCCCGCGGTGACGGCGAGGGTGATCACCGGGAACGACGTGGAATCGACGAGGCCGAAGAAGACGAACGCCCAGACCGCCATGCCGACGGAACCGATCAGGGTGACCGGACGGCGCCCGATGCGATCGGAGAGTGCACCCCAGAGGGGGATGGTGACGAAGTGGACGGCGGAACCGATCAGGACCGCGTTCAACGCGGTGCTCTTCGGCAGCTCCAGGTGCACGGTGACGTACACCAGCAGGAACGAGGTCAGGATGTAGTACGAGATGTTCTCGCCGAAGCGGGTGCCGATCGCCGACAACACCTCGCGCCAACTGCGCCGGAACACCTCGACGACCGGGGCCTCGTCCTTGGCGCCGCCCTGCGCGGCAGCCGCTTCGGCCTTGGCCTGGGCGGCGAGGAAGACCGGGGACTCGGAGACCGAGACCCGGATCCACAGGCCGATCACCACGAGGACGCCGGAGAGCAGGAACGGGATGCGCCAGCCCCAGGACTGGAAGGCCGCGTCCGACTGGAACGCAGCCAGGAGCGCCAACACGCCGGTGGCCAGCAGATTGCCACCCGGAGCACCCGCCTGCGGCCAGGACGCCCAGAAGCCGCGGTGCTTCTCTCCCCCGTGCTCGGAAACGATCAGAACGGCCCCGCCCCACTCACCACCCAGAGCGAAGCCCTGGACGAGGCGCAGCACGGTCAACAGGATCGGAGCTCCGATGCCTATCGTCTCGTACGTGGGCAAGAGGCCCATCGCGAAGGTCGCGCCCCCCATCATGAGCAGGCTGATCACCAGCAGCTTCTTGCGTCCGACCTTGTCGCCGAAGTGGCCGAAGACGACACCTCCGAGAGGACGGGCGGCGAAGCCGATGGCATAGGTGATGAAGGCGATCAGAGTGCCCACCAACGGGTCGGCGTTGGGGAAGAACAGCGTGTTGAACACGAGGGCGGCGGCCGAGCCGTAGAGGAAGAAGTCGTACCACTCGATGGTGGTGCCGATGAGGCTGGCGGCGACGATCCTCTTGATCGAACCGGAGGGCGTGGGGGCGTGTGTTGCGGCGGCCATGTGCACCACTTCCGAGCGGGTGACGGGGACGTGTACGTGTCGCCACACCGTAGGAACGCGCAGGTCAGCGGTGTATGTGGCGGGACACCACAGTTCGGGCCGTCAACATCCGCACGGGCACCATGGGGCAGGGAGCGGAACCCGCGAAGAGCCGCTGGAGCCCGCGCATGGGCGGCGAAAGGAATGGCACACAATGCCCTGTTCTGACCCCTGGGTATTTTTTCCCGTGCTGGTTCGGTGCTGACCTGAAAGCCCATGTCAGCACCCCTCCCCTCCCCTCCCGTGCTGGTTCGGTGCTGACTACGCAGCGTAGAACCGGGACATTCGAGGACAGACCAGGGAGGCCCACGAGGGTGCCGCGATGCCGCCCACCGTTCAGGGAGTGGCGGGCGTCATCGGCGTGGGTGGGTCAGGCCGCTGGGGCGAGCGTGTCGAACTCGAGCGGGAGGGCGAGTTCGGTGGCCCGGGTGAAGACCGAGTCCATCAGGGTGCGCAGGCGTTCGGGTGCGTCGGGCATGACGTGGGCGTAGGTCTCGTGGGTGATGCGTGGGTCGCGGTGGCCGAGCCATTCGGCCATGTCGGTCACGGGGACACCTTTGGACAGTCCGGCCGAGGCGAAGAAGTGCCGCAGCCAGTGTGGTGTGATCGTGCGGGTGAGGCCGGCTTCCTTCCGCGCTTTACACCACATCCGGTCCACGAGGGAGTACAGGAGGATGTTGGTCCGTCCGACGTTGGAGAACAGGTAGTCCCCCGCCAGCCGGTTCGGCCCTTGTTTCACGGAGTAGGTGCCGTAGTGGCGGACGTGGTCGCTGATCCGGGCTGCGATGGAGGCGGGCAGCGGGACCGCTCGCCCTTCGTCCAGGTCCCGCCACTTCAGGTGTCGGATGCAGTGTGCGCGTCCCCGACCCTTGGTGATGACCTTCTGCCGGGTGGTGTACGCCTTCTCGTTCTCCCCGTCCTGGTACTACAACGCCCTTCCGAAGTCCGCGCAGCCGGGCGCGACGAAGGCGATGCAGGAGATCTGCAACGCCGAGGACCGCACGCCTGCCGAGAAGGCCATCGAGGCGTTCGCGAAGACCTACGGCGCGAAGTGGCCCGAGGCCGTCGCGAAGATCACCGACGACGCCGAGGAACTGCTGGCTTTCTACGACTTCCCGGCCGAGCACTGGATCCACCTGCGGACCACGAACCCGATTGAGTCGACCTTCTCCACCGTCAAGCTCCGCACCAAGGTCACCCGCGGCGCCGGCAGCCCTGCCGCGGCCCTCGCGATGGTCTTCAATCTCGTCGAGTCCGCCCAGGCCCGCTGACGCGCGGTCACCGGAGCCCACCTCGTCGCCCTGGTCCGCGCAGGCGCCATGTTCGAAAACGGCGCCCTGGTCGAGCGTTCGGAGGCCGCCGCTGCCTGATCACACGTCACCCGAACCACAACTCTTGACAATTACTCTCTTCGCGAAGCCCTGCGGCTGCTGTGCCGAACTCCGTCTGCGGTGTGCACCGCCGCTTCGGTCGGCCGCGAGAGTCACGCTGTCAGGAGGCGGCCCACGGCTGCGCGGTCGGTCTTGCCGTTCGCAGTCAACGGCAGGGCCGACACGGCCAGGACGCGGGCCGGGATCATGTACGGGGGCAGCCGGTCGCGCAGCGCCTCGCGCGGGTCGTGTTCCACGGCTCCGTCCACGGTGGTGTGGACGGCGGCCAGTTCGGTGCTGCCGTCCGGGGTGGGCAGGGCCACGACCACGGCGTCCAGGACGCCCGGTGCGGCCCGCAGGGCGGCCTCGACCTCGCCCAGTTCCACCCGGTAGCCGTGCACTTGCACCTGCTGGTCCACGCGGCCCAGGTGGACCAGGGGCATGCCCGGTGCGAGCGGCCCGTCCGTCGAAGCCGTGTCGTTCCTCGCGCTTTCCCCGGAGCTCGCCAGGAGACCCACCCGGTCGCCGGTCCGGTACCAGTGCGCTTCGGTGAGCTGTTCCGCCGCGCGGCATGGGGAACCGTCGGGCGCGAGGAAGCGGCCCTCGTTGTCGGCGGGGTCCAGGTAGCCAGAGAAGCGCTGTGGGCCGCGCACGCACAGCTCCCCGTCCACCAACCGGGCTTCCAGGCCGGCGTGGAAGGTCCCGATGGGGACCGTGCCGTTGGACGTCTGCGGCCAGGATGCCGCCGAGTGCGGAAGCCGGTGGGCCGTGCAGGTGACCGTCAACTCCGTCGGCCCGTAGGCGTTGTCGATCGTGCTGTGCTCTGCGGCGCTGGCCCAGGCACGCGCCTGACGCAGCATCAACGGCTCACCGCAGAACATGCTCCGGCGCAATCCCGGCAGGCTGCCCGGCCTAAGCGCACGCAACCGTTCGGCCAGCGTGATGACGGAGGGAACGGAGTTCCAGTGCGTCAGCGCGCGGTCCGCGGCGTAGCGGACCGGCCGCAGCAGGTCCCTACGGGACGCGGGCACGAGCGTGGCGCCGGTGCCCCAGGCCGCGTACAGGTCGAGAACCGACGGGTCGAAGGTCAGCTCGAAGGTCTGTGAGACCCGGTCGCCCGGGCCGGTACCGAAATGCGCGACAGCCTGCGCGAGATACACGCAGATGTTGCGGTGTCGCACCGGAACCCCCTTCGGCGTCCCGGTGGATCCCGAGGTGAACAGCAGGTAGGCCAGGTCATCCGGGGTGGACGGGCAGGCGGGCACGGTGGGCGCGGTGGCGAGCGTGCGGAGCCCGTCGTCCGTGACGGTCACGACGGGAGCCGGCAGCTCCGTGGCGTACGCGCAGGTGCCGTCCGTGAGGATCAGGTCGAGCTCCGCGGCCGCAGCCACCCGGGTGTTACGGGCGACTGGGAAACCGGGACCCAGTGGGATCACGGTGGCGCCTGCGCGGTGGACGGCCAGATACCCGGCGTAGGCCACGAGGCTGCGCGCGGCCAGCAGCCCGACCCGGCGCGGGCGCCCGTTCGCCGCCTCCCACAGCCGAGCGGCCAACCGGTCGGTGAGCTCGGCGAGTTCACGGTAGGTCAGCCGCTGGTCGCCGAGTTCGATCGCCACCTCGTCGGGAAAGGCGGCGGCAATTCGGGCGAACCACTCGTGCAGAGTCGTCCGGGGTGCGTTGTTCACCGTATGGATCACGTGTAGCTCAGACCTTTCGGGAGGAGGCGGAAAGCGGGCCGGGCCGCGACGGCGACGCGTCGCCCGGGCGACCGACGGAGCCGGCAGGGCCGAGGAGCACAGCGGGGGTGGCAGATGTCTTGGCCGGCCGGACGGCGGTCCCGTCCTGCACGCCCGCGGGAACACCGGTCCCGCCCCGCACGGCGACGCAAAGACCGCCGTCGTCGGGCACACCCCCGGGAAGATACGAAACATAGGCGCAGCTCAGCGGAATGTCGGAGTGGTCACGCAGACAGATCCAGCGGTACGGGCCCCACATGCCGGTGCGGCTGCCGGGTACCACGTCGATCTCCCAGGGGCGGCCGGCCAGGCCCGTGCCAGCCGCTTTCACGCAGGCTTCCTGCGCGGTCCACACCCAGGCCACCTCGCGTGCCGCACGCTCGGGGCCGAGTGCGAGGACCCGTGGCGCGTGCGTGCGCAGCAGCCGCCGGGCCAGTACCTGTCCGGCCGACTCCGCGGAATGCTGGAGGTCCACCCCGACGCGCCCGCTCCTGGTGAAGGAGCAGGCCGTGGTGGATCCGCTGTGGGAGACGCTGATGCCGGCATGCGGGAAATCCTTCAAGCACGGCCGACCGCGCCCGTCCGGGACGATGTCCGCGTCGGCGAGGGACGGGGCAATGGCGTGCAGGAGTGACCGCAGCAGTCCGCGGCCGCGCAAAAACCTCGCCCCCCGCCACTCGGGCAGCACCGCGGCCGCGCGCAGGTCACCGTCGTGGGTGCTGGGACGTGCCGAGCCGGCCGACACCCAGACGCCGTCGGCGACTTCGAGTGCTCCGATCACCAGGGCAGATCCTTGCGACCGAGCGAGGCGAGCAGGTTCTCGGTGTTGTCGGCGACGGTTTCCCGTACGACCTCGGTGGCCCCGCCGCCGATCCCGAACAGCGCGGCCTGTGCCCGGATCTCCTGGATCCCCCCGTCGGCGAAGCCCGCAGCTCCCCACAACTGGGCGCACTCGCCGAGGATGTACGGCACGGTCGTCCCGGCCGCCGCCTTGAGCAGGGCCGCGGCGCGCGGGTCGTGCTGGTGGGCTACCTCGGGCGCGTACCGGTCGGCCAACGCCCGCAGTTCCTCCAATCGCACCAGGCATGCCGCCAGGCGCTGCCGCACGGTGCCGAGATCCGCCAACATGCCTTCGCCGTGTGCCCGTTCGCGCAGCCTGCGCCACGTGTCGTCCAGGACGCGCCGGCACAGCGCAATGCCCCACAGAACCCCCGCCATCCGTTCGGCGGCGATGTGCCGGGCGAACACCGGCAGCCCGAGGCCGACGCGGCCCACGATTCGCTCGCGGGGCAGCCGCACTCCGTCGAAGGACACGTGGCCCACCCCCGACGCGGCGTACAGGGCGCTCGGAGCCGCTTTCACGGCCACTCCGGGGGCGTCGGCCGGGACGAGGACCCAGGTGAAGTGGGCGAAGTGGCGTCCGGGCCGGTGGCGGGCCAGGACGAGGAATGCCTCGGCCGTGGTCGAGTTGGTGATCCATTCCTTGGTACCGGTGACCGTGACGGAGTCCTCCTCGATCATCACCTGTGTGCGCAGGGCCGTCAGGTCCGTGCCCGCCGAGTCGTCCGTCGCGGCCAGGGCCACGGTGGCCCGTCCGCTCAGGACGCGCTCCAAGCAGTGCTCCACGGCGGCGGAACGGCCGGTGGCGAGGACCGGCAGGCCGGTGGCCAACGGCACACTGACCGACAGCGTGGCCGGGATGGACCAGCGCGCGTCGACCGCGGCCAGCACGTCGGCGAGCCCGTCGGGGTCGATACCGGCCCGGACGTCGCCGCCGCGGTAGGCGCGTCGGAGATGCCCGGCTGCCCCGAGTGCGGCCCAGACGTCGGCTCCGGTGGCGTCGGGCGGCAGGTCGGGGCCGGTGGCCGCGTTGGACGGGAGGCGCGGGGGACGGTCAGGCAAAGGTTACTCCCTGGTCGCGCAGGGCCAGTCGGCCGTCCGCCAGGTGGAGACGGTCATTGTGGTAGTTCAGGGACGCCGAGCGCAGGTCGCGCAGCGCGAGTTCGAGTCGGGTCGGCGAGTCCTTGAGGTAGCCGTGCCGCAACCCGACCGCCTCGACCAGTTCGTCGACCGAGGCGAGGCACTGCTCGGAGGCTGTGACCTTGAGCGAGTTGAGCAGGAGTTGGGGCGCGGGCCGCGACAGGTCCGTACCGGACTCGACCACCGTCAGCGCCTGCTGGAGCAGCGCGTGCACCGCGTCCAGGCCCTGGCGCGCCCGCGACAGACGGGTGAGGAGCAACTCGGAGCCCACGTCGAACCGTTCGCGCCCGGAAGGGCTGCGCAGCATCCGCAGCACACGCGAGAGGGCGCCCGCGGCGGTACCGAGCCAGGCCGCCGACCAGCCGAGGTGCGCAAGCGGCCCGAACACGTCGGCCGCGATCTCGTGGAAGTGCCCGGGCCGGCCGATGACCTGATGGGCCGGGACCTGGCCGGTGAGCCGCAGCGGCACGCTGTGGCTGGCCCGCATCCCCATCGGCTGCCAGTCCCCCGAGCCCTCGACACGCAGTTGTTCCCGGTCGGCGTAGACCAGGGAGACCTCGTGCGCGGTGGCCTCCCCCGCGGCGCGCATGGTGACCAGAAAGCCGTCGGCGTGGGCTCCGCCGGTGACGATCGGTGCGAACCTGTCGATCTCGAGCAGTCCGGCTCGGTCGGCCAACTGGGCCTGGGCCGTGCCCAGATGGCCGCCCTTGTCGGCCTCAGTCGTCACCGAGGCGAGGTATACCTCGCCTCGCGCGACCCGTGGCAGCAACGCCGCCGCCAACTGCGGGCCCGTATACCGCACCAGCGCCGCCGCCTGCTGGCAGTGCATCGCGAAGATCATGGCCACGGACATGTCCGCGCGCCCGAGCCGTTCGGCCGCGGTGACCAGGTCGCGTACGCCGCCGCCCAGTCCTCCGTGCCCCGTCGGCACCAACAGTCCGAGCAGGCCCGTGCGACGCAGCGCGGTGAGCGCCTCCACCGGGAACGCGGCGTCCTGGTCGGTGTGCGCGAGATGCGCCTCGGTCACTTCGGTGACCTCGGCGAGCCGGGCGTCCAGATCGTCGACAGCACCCGAGACCACGGCCTCGGGCCGGCGGACGGCGGGCTCCTCGGTGCGCGTTGCCGTCATGCTCACGCCGTCCCCTGGGGCGCGTTCCCGGGCAGCTGTGCGGCGACCTCGCGCCACAGGCTGCCTGCGGTGGCGAAGGTCGCGTCGTTCATCTTCTCGTCGGGCAGTTCGATGCCGAAGGTGTCCTCGATCTGGAACAGCAGCTCGATGGCCTGCATCGAGTCGACTCCGAGACGGCGCAGGTCGGTGTCGGGCGTGATGGTGAGCTCACCGGGCCCGGCGTGCTTGAGGAAGGGTCTCAACAGCTCGGCGAAGCGGGGATCCATGAGTGGTGGTTCCTTTCAGTATGTATCGGTACGACGGGTGGATCTGCACGGCGCGACGGGGTGCACGACCGGGCGGGTCTGCGCGGTGCGCGGCACACGCCCTGGAACCGCTCCACAGGAAGAGCGGCACGGTGCGGGGGCAGCGTGGCGCCCCGCGATCCGCGATCCGCGATCCGCGACGGGAGTGGAGCCTCAGTCGGCCGGAAGCCGTTCGCCGGCCAGGCGGCACAGATCGTCCACGGTGCGCAGCCGGTCCGGGTCCAGCTCGTCCCCGTCCAGCTCCCGGCCCAGCTCGGACTCGATCCGCTCGATGATCTCCACGAGGCGGAAGGAGGTGAATGAGGGAAGCGAGTTCAGAACGGCCCCGTCCGTCAGCAACTGCTCCGCGACTCCCAGGACCTCGGCTACAACAGCCGCGATCCGGCCGCGCGTCGACGACCCGCCCGGGAGGGCGGCCCCGGGCTCGTGCGGAGCGTGCGGTGCCGGTGTCCCCGCGAAGACCTCCTGATCGGCGACGAGCAGCTCGCCGAGGCGGTCGACGGTCCCGGCGGGCTCGGCCCGTCCGCGCGCCACCCGGCGATGGGCGAGATAGGCGTGCTCGACCAGCCGGTCCCAGGCGGCCAGATGGGCGCGTTCGGCCTCGGACTCCTCGGCTCGGCTGGCCCATTGCGCGCGGTAGGCGGCGTGCAGTTTGCGCGAGCGCGCCAGCAGCCAGGTCTCCGTGGCCAGTTGTTCCAAGGCTCGTCGGCGGTCGGGCCATTGGCCGTAACTCGTGACGTAGCGCTGGGGCTGGTAGGGAAGCACCGCCGGCGGGGCGGGCGCCAGGTCCACCGGAGCGAAACTGATGAACTCCGCGTCCGCGAAGCCGCTCAAGTCCTGCGTGCTCAGCACGTGTTCACCCGGTACGGCCGCGCCCCATTGGGTCTCGATGCGGTAGGCGTCCGTGACGTGCCAGGTGTCGGGGCCCGCGGTGAGCAGAAAGCTGTGCTCCATGTGGGCGTTGCCGTGGTACGGCAGCCAGGGCAGGTGGAAGCTGTCGGCGACCACGTAGTGGACGCCTGGGTGGCGTGCGGCCTCGGCGAGCAGTTCGGCCGGGGCGAGGCGGGCGCGCCGGATCGGCCGCAGACCCACCAGGGCGGCGTCGGTGGCGAGCCTGGTGTCCAACGAGGCGTCGGCGGTGGGGAGTCCATCGGGCAGCGGGCGCTCGGGAAGGTTCAGGCGCGCACCCAGACGCAGATGGGTGCCCGGACCGTGGACGTGGTCGGCGAGCACTGCCAGGTTGGCCTGGACGCAGTCGAGCAGGTCGGCGCGGATGCCGTCGAGCGGCAGCGGGGCGCCCGTGTGGGTGGACAGGGCGGGTGGCATGGCGTTGGAAGTCCTTGAATGGTCGGTGGGTGCGATGCCGGGCTTCAGGGCCAGAGGGCCGCACGGGCCGAAGCAGCCGCAGTTGTCGATACGGCCGCGAGGCCTTGCTCCAGGCGCCGGACAGCCGGGCCGAACCAGCCGGGAGACCGAGGTCCGAGCGCACAGCTTTACGGGCAAAGGTCAGATCCAGGGCGGCAGGACCGGCAGCCCGTCGGGAGCGTGCAGGTCCGAGCCGCTGCCGCGGCCGCTGAACCAGGCGAGAAGGTCGCCTCGCGCTCCGGACACCGCCGGCCCGCCGCCCTGGAACCGGGCCAGTTCTGTGTCGTCCGTGTCGTGCACGGTGAATGCCGGCACCCGGGCGGTCTGCCCGTAGTACCCGATGACGTCCTCCAGCACGATGTCCCGGGCCGTCGGCGCGATGTCCGCGATCTCGTGGCCGATGTCCAGGTCGACGAGGTGCAGGACGAGTTCACGCAGCCGGATCACCAGAATGCGGCGCGGTGTGCACACCTCGCCGGTGAACGGCACGACGACCGCGTCCCAGGCCGCCTCCGGCAGGGTCTCCACACAGCGCTGCCAGCGCGCGGAACTCTCCCGCACCCGGGCGACCAGTGCCGCGGCGGGCAGCCGCGCGCCCTCCTCGATCTCGGCGTCCCGGGCCGCGCGGTCGGTGTACTGCTCGGTGCGCACACCGGTACGCGCCCAGGTCAGCAGACGTTCCAGGGCCGGGGCCTGCGCGGCGAGGTGGCTGAGCACGTGCGCCCGGCTCCAGCCGGGCAGTCGGGACGGCGCGCGCACGTCGGTGTCGGTGAGGCCGTCGACCGCTTTCAGCAACCGATCGGCTGCGTCCGCGAGTTCACCGAATGCGGCGGGACCGGGGCTGATCTCCTTCATCGTCGGTTCTCCAGGAAGCTGTGCGCGGGTGCGGTACGGCCCGTGAGACGGGCGAACGCGGTGGCGATGCGGGCGAGACGCTCGGCGAGGTGTGGCAGCCGCACCGGATCGTCCGAGGCCAGTGCCTCCTGCTGCTCCTCGGTGTCCCCGTACAGCAGGCTGGTCGCGGCCTTGAAGCGCAGCGCGAGCGGATCGTCGCCCAAAAGGTGCCCGCCGAGGACCACGACACCGGACTCGTCCAGGAGCCGCCCGGCCAGGGAGGCGGAGTCGGTGACTCCGCGGGCGGCCAGCTCCTCGCGAAGCGGCTCGAAGTCCGGGTACACGTAGAAGGCGCCGGTCGGCGGTCGGCACGCGGCGCCCGCATCCACGGCGATCTGGTGCACGGCGCGCGCCACCGCGCCGTGCAGCCTGGCGGCCTCGCGTTTGCGCCGTACGATCTCGGGCGGCTCGGCGAAGGCGTACGCGGCGACGTTTTGCAAGGGACCGGCCAGAGAGGACCACAGCTCGCTGGCGACGGCCACCACACCGTCCCGCAGTCGCGCGCCCTGCCGGCCTGCGGGGAAGCGGGCCGCACCGACGCGCCAGCCGCCCAGGCCGAGGCTCTTGGACAGACCTGTGGTGACGACCGTCCGCTCGGGCGCCACCTCGGCGGGGCTGAGGAAGGGGGTGGCCGACGGGGTGTGCAGGACGTCCCGGTAGATCTCGTCCGAGACGATCAGGAGGTCCTCGGCTCGGGCGATCGCGCACAACTGCCGTACGAGCTCGGGCGGCGCGAGCGTGCCGGTCGGGTTGTCCGGCAGGGTCAGCACCAGCATGCGGGGCGCAAGCCCCGTCGCGCGGGCCGTGGCGATCGCCCCGCGCAGCGCCTCGGGTTCGGGCACGCCGCCGCAGATGTCGGGTACCGGCACTCCGATGGCCTGCTTGTCGGCGAATCCCGCCTGCGGGGCGTAGGTGTTCCAGGCCGGGGCGGGCAGCAGGACGTCGCCGGGCACGGCGTGCTGCAGGGCCATCAGCAGTGGCTTGCTGCCGGGCGCGAGCACGATCTGGTCGGCGGCGGTGGGCAGCGCGCGCCGCGCGAAGTATCCGGCGACCTCCTCGCGGGCGTCCTGCCGTCCTGCGACCGGTCCGTACGCGGTCCGGCGGGCACCGGCCGCGAGGGCCTCGGCGAGTTCGGGCAGCAGCGGCAGCCGTGCCTCGCCGAACGCCAGGTGTACCAACGAGTCGCCGGCAGCCCGCCGTTCGGCGACCAGCTGGTCCAGCGCCAGGTTGGATGAGGGCGCCAGTTCGGGCAGATCACCGAGCGGCGTCGGCGGCCCGTCATGTACGGCGTCATGTGCGACACCAGTGACGCCTGGCGTCGCGCCTGCCGTCTGTCCGGTGGCGCCTGTCATCTCGCCGGTAGCGCCTGCCGTCGCGGCGGCCGATGTGCTGGTCACAGCAGCGGCCGGGCTCATTGCGGTCATGTGGGTGCTCCTGCGCGTCATCGCGCTGCTCCTTGCTCCGACGGGTGTGCGCCCAGCACGACCGCGAGGTCGGGTGCGAAGGTCGGGTCGATCGCCAGCTCGTCGAGCCAGGCGGCATCCGGGTCATAAGCGGCGCGGAACGGGCGGCCTACCAGCCGAGGGTCGCGTGCCTGCAGCATGCGCAGCTGGAAGAACCGGCCCTGGGCCGTCTCCTGCACCCCGTCCACCACGACCTTGCCGGGTGTCGCCGACATCACCGGCCCGCGCACGGTGCGCGCAAGTCCCGGCAGTGTGCGGTAGGCGTCCTGGAAGATGCCCACCGCGCGGGCCAGCGGCACCTTGAAGTATTCGTACGGTCCGGTGTCCCGCTCCACGAACAGGTAATACGGCACCGCGCCCGCGGCGAGTTCGGCTCGCCACAGCTCGCTCCACGTCGCCGCGTCGTCGTTGACCCGGGCGATCAGCGGAGCCTGGCAGTAGACGACGGCGCCGGTCGCGCGGATCCTGGCCAGCGCCCGGCGCGCGGATGTGGTCTCCAGCTCGCGCGGGTGGCTGAAGTGGGCCATGACGGCGAGCTGTTTACCCGCCGCCACCACCTGCTCGAACAGGCGCAGCACGTCGTCGGCGTCCTGATCGGTGGTGAACCGGTGCGGCCAGTACGCCACGGACTTGGTGCCGATCCGTACGGTGGACACGGACTCGACGCCGAGCAGCGGCTCCACGTGCCTGCGCAGCCGCTCGGTGGTCATGACCATCGGGTCCCCGCCGGTGATCAGCACGTCGCTGACCTCCGGATGCGCCGTCAGGTAGGCCAGCAGCCCGTCGGGGTCGGGCGCCGCGAACTTCAGATCCGCATCGCCCACGAACTGCGCCCAGCGGAAGCAGTACGTGCAGTACGCGTGGCAGGTCTGCCCCTGCCCGGGGAAGTACAGGATGGTTTCGCGGTACTTGTGCTGCAGGCCGGGCACGGGGGCGCCGTCGAGGCGCGGCACGTTGTACTGCAGCTGGCCGGAGGGGTGCGGGTTGAGCCTCGACCTGACCTCCTTGACGTACTCGCGCAGCAGCAGCCGGTCCCCCGGGTCCGCGGACAGTTTGCCGAGCTGTTCCTCGTCGCCGGCCGTCAGCATGCCGCGCTGGGGAAACGTGAGCTGGAAGATCGGGTCGTCGGGGACCCGGTCCCAGTCGACGAGCTCGGTCAGGACGTATTCGTTGACCCGGAAGGGCAGCACGAGCGAGAGACGACGCACCGTCTCGGCGACCTCGCCGGGCAGACCGAAGCGGTCGGCGATCTCGTCCAGGTGCCGGGGGCCCCAGGCCCGGAACCGCTTTGGGCCGGGAAGCGCCGCCGTCATCGGCCGGCACCTCCTGCCGAGGCCTTCTTGCGGTAGAGGGCGTCGTCGAGGACGAGGAAGTCCAGGTCCATGGCGCGCAGTGCGGCCAAGGCGTGGTCGGCGGTGTCGACGATGGGTTCGCCGCGGCCGTTGAAGGAGGTGTTGAGAAGTACGGGCGGGGCCCCCTGGGCCGCCAGTGCGTCGAGCACCGCACCGACGGCGGGCGCCTCGTCGCCGCGCAGGACCTGGGGACGGGTGGTCCCGTCGACGTGCACCACGCCCGGGGCGACCTGGCGGCCGAGTTCCGTGACCCGGGCCGCGCCGAGCATGTACCGGCTCAGGTGCTCTTGCTGCTCCCATAGCCGCTCGCCGTAGTCGGCGCGGGTGACACCGGCGAACGGACGCCACTGCTCACGGCCCTTGACCGTGTTGACCCGCGTGTTGACCTCAGCGGTGTCGGGGAACGCGATGATGGACCGCCGACACAGCGCGCGCGGACCGACCTCGGCGCGCCCCTGCGCGACGGCGCCGATGCGGCCCTGCAGCAGCAGCTCGGTGACCTGCTCGATGTCCAGGGGGGTGCGCACCAGGTCCTGGGTGTCGGCGTCCGTCACCTTCCCGGCCGCGATGGCACTGCCGAGATAGGGGCTCAGTGGCTGGGTGCGGGCGGCCGGCGGCCGTACGGTCCAGGCCGCGCCGAGTGCCACACCCGCGTCGTGCGGGACCGGCGGCACGTACACCGGGCCGGGCAGCGTGCCGTTGGTGGAGCAGTTCAGGGCCACCCCACCGCTCATGCACAGCTCCTCCACTCCGGCCGCCTTGCGGGCCTGGGCGGCGAGGTGGGTGACGGTCTCCTCGATGACGCGCTGCGCGGTGTACGCCACGAGCACGGCGTTCAGGTCGTCGGCGAGTCGTTCCTCGGGAACGCTCGGGCCGTCTGCGCCCGCGAGCAGGCTGTAGCGCTCACGCCACCGGCCCACGGTCTGCTCGTAACTCTGCTTGATCTCCTCGGCGGTGGCGCGCCCGGAGTTCTCCGGCAGCGGTTCCACCGCCAGGCGGAAGTCGTCGCCGCCGATCTCCACCAGGCTCTCGACGGGCAGCGCGCGGGCCCGGCCGTAGGCGGCGAGCCCCATGGTCTTGCCGGCGTTGAGGAAGGAGAAGCCGAGCCAGGTGGAGGCCGCGTCGTAGGCGTACCCGAGGGAGGCGGTGCGCTGCCAGGACCGCTCCAGGCGCGGCTCGCGGCCGTCCTGGTACGTCCAGATACTCGACGACTCGTCCTCGCCGTGTCCGTCGACCACCAGGACGGCGGCCTTGCTGAACGGGGAGGCGTAGAACGATGAGGCCGCGTGCGCGCGGTGGTGGTCGACGCGTACCACCTCGGGCAGCCGGTCGCCGAAGTCCAGGCCGACGGCGTAGGTGAGGAAGGCGGACTCGTCGGCGAACTGGCCCGGATACAGGGCGCGTTCGTCCCAGCCCACAGCCACCACGTCGATGTCGGCGGCGGAGATTCCGGCCTGGGCCAGACACATCCGGGCCGCCCCTGCGGGCTTGCGGTACAGCGAATGGCGGCGGCGGTTGAGGCGTTCCTCCTCGGCGAAGGCGACAACCCTGCCGTCGCCGTCGATCAGGCATGCGGCCGTGTCGTGCCAGCCGGCCGGTGGCGCGTTGACGCCCAGGATCCACATGGTCGGGCACAGCTCCTTCGGAGGGATGTCAGTCGGTCAGCGGCGCGAGTGCGGTCCGCACGGCCCGCTGTGCGCGGTCCAGTGCCTCGGTGCACTGCGCGGGTGAGTCGCCCACCGCGATGAGCGCGGCGAGGCGCGGCACGATGCCGTGCGGCGGGAGCCGCAACCGTGTGCCGGGCGGGGCGAGTTCGATGGCCTCCACGATGCCGGGGACGGCCGCGGCCGCCGCGAGGTCCACCTCCTGCACCACGGCGTCGTGTTCGGGGTAGAGGAAGCGGACCTCCGCACACTGGTCCTGCCCACCCACCACGGCGGGCGTACGGCCCAGGGCGAGGTCGGCGGCGGCCCTCACCTGATCCACACCGGTGGCGAGCCTGCCGAGCAGCGGGATGAAGTCCCCGCCGAGCCGGCCGTTGATCTCGACCACGCGCGGGCCGGAGGGGGTCAGGCGCAGTTCGCTGTGGGTGACACCGGTGCGCAGACCGAGCGCGGTGTGCGCGGCGACGACCACCGACTCCACGTCGTCCGCCCAGGGTTCGTCCCGCCAGGGCGCCACCAGGTGCCCGATCTCCTCGAAGTACGGGGCGAAGCCGAGACGTTTGCGGGCCACGTTGACGACGCGGACCGTGCCGTGGTCAGCGACGCAGTCCACGCTGATCTCCGGGCCGGTCAGGTACTCCTCCACGATCACGCCCTCGAGGCGGTCGATGCCGGGGAACGCGGAGGTGGTCGCCTGCTCGAAGGCGGCGCCGACGTCCTCGGCACAGGTGGCGAGGGTGACGCCGATGGAACCGGCGAGCCCGCGAGGTTTGACCACGGCGGGCAGCCCCAGGTCGTCCGCGGCCCGCAGCGCCTCGGCCCGGTCGTGCACATGTCGGAATCCGGCGGAGAGCACACCGGCCGCGGCCAGGGCCGTGCGCGTGGCGAGTTTGTCGCGGCAGTGACGCACCGCCTGCGGGCTCAGATGGGGCAGCCGGAGTCTGCGGGCCACCTCGGCGGTGGTCGCCAGGAGGGTCTCGTCCCAGGTCAGCACGCCGGCCGGGCCGTCAGCCGAGGCCAGCAGGGCAGCGACGGCGTCTGTCACGGCGTCGGGGTTCGAGGTGTCGGCCGTTCGGAAGCGGTCGCCTATGTAGGGGCGCTGCCACTGCGGTTCGCCCGGCTGCACGAGCGCGGTCTGCACGTGCGGAGCCAGTGAGGCCAACGCGTAGCGCCGGTAGGGCGGGTTGCCGCCGCCCACGACCACGAGCCGGGCGGGCGCCGCGGGGTCCACCGGGGTGCAGTGCAGTGCGGTGGTGCGGACCGTCTCACGGACGGCCGCCTCGACTTCGGCGGTCCGCGTGCCGCGGAAGCGGAAGCGTGCGCCGGAGTGCTCGTAACCGCCGCCCGCCATCAACCGGCCCGCCGGCGGTATTTCCCGGGCGTACGCGAGGGGGGCGTCGGGCAGCGTCGCGGAGCGGACCCGGCAGGGCAGGGGGGCCGAGGGCGGCACGAGCAGCCAGCCGCCGACCTCTGCGCCCCGCCCGGTGGAGCCCGCGTCGTCCCGGTGCCGCGGCGCGGCGGGCACGGGCAGTCCGGCCTGGTGGGCGAAGGCGTAGGCCATCAGGTCGGTGCCGTGCACTTCCCGCCATACGAACGGGACTTCGGCGCCGCCGGGCCGCGCCCCGAGTTCGAGGACGGTCAGCGTGCCGTCCTCGCTCTCGAACAGCTCCAGATGGAATACGGAGTCACGGGCGAGCAGCGCCCGCGCGGCGGACGCGGCCAGGCCGCCGATGCGCTCCAGCGCGGCCGGGTCATCGATCTCGACCGAGCCGAGTGCCTGCCCACCGGTGAACTCCAGGCAGGTATTCAGATAGCGCGAGGCGCGCCAAGGACCGATCCCGTCGCCGCTGAACACCCCGTCGACATGCAGCACCCGGTCCGGCACCCACGGCTGGACGATCATCTCGACGCCGGGCGGGAAAGCGTACGCGGCCAGCTCCTGCGGAGACCCGAGACGGGTGACGTCCGCGCTCGCGGTGCCGCGCCTCGGCTTGACCAGCAGCGGCCAGCCGTGTGCGGCGGCGAACCGGGCGACGGCGACGTGGTCCTCGGCGGCGGCGGTCGTCGGCACGGGCAGACCCGCCGCCTCCAGGTGCTCGGCCATCAGCAACTTGTCTCGTACGGGGGCGAGTTCCTCGGTTCCGGGGCCGGGCAGCCCCCAGCCGTCCCGCAGTGCGGCCGCGGTATCAAGGTCGGTTTCCTGGAGTGCGACGATCCGGGTCGGCCTGCCGTGCCGTTCGGCGAGGCGGTCCACTGCCGCGGCGACCGCCTTGGTGTCCTCGGTGCTGTCCACCAGTTCCACCCCGGCGGCTCGCGCCACGGGCAGATGGCGCAGGGCCTGCTCGGTGGTGACGTAGCTGACGCGGTGGGCGCTGCGGGCGAGGTACTGGTCGTAGTCGGCGTAGTGGTCAGTCCAGCGGTGTAGGACGACGAGATGGCCGGGGTCGCGGGCGGGCACGGAACCTCCTGGGGCAGGGCGGGCGGGTGTGATCGCTAAGGGGCGGCCGGAGTTCAGGCGGCGGCCAGCAGCGTGTCGTGTATCTCCCACAGCAGGGCGGCGCTGTGCGCACGGCCCACGTCCCGCGCGGTCAGCCGCACCGACAGGGTGCGCCCGTCTTCCTGAGAGCGGGCGTAGCAGCGCGGTCCGATGGTGGTGAAGGGCGTCTCGAAGGACACGGTCGGCTTCTCGGGGCTCTCCGGCCGGTGCACCGCCTCTTGTTCGTCGACGGTCGACGGGACGGCGACGTGGTTGAACGCGCAGGCGGGCAGCGGAGCTTGAGGCGTACGGGTGCGCAACTCGGCGACCTCGGTCACGTCGTGCATGCCGTGGCGTACCGCTCGCAGGACGTCCCAGTGCACGGCGCGGGCGAGGTCGGCGACCTCGGTGCGGGTGCCGTCGACGAGTGCCGGCACCCACTGGTTCATCGAGGTGACCAGGTTTTTCCAGCGGCCAGCAAACCGGTTCGCGCTCATTAGCTGCACCAGCAGGGTGTCACTGCCGAACCGGCGGGCCACCGTACGGAGATAAGCGGCCAGGACGGCGCTGGCTACGGAGACCCGGGCCCGGTCGGCGAGCGTGCGGGCCGCGGCCAGTGCGGGCGCTGAACGCAGCGTCGCCTGGACTACCTCGCCCGGGGTGTCGCCGGTGTCGGGCAGACGGGTGTCCGGGGCTTGTGCGAGCAGGCGCTCCCAGTGCTCCAGCGCGGCGCGGCGGCGCCGCATGCCGTCGGGTCCGTGCTGTTGTGCGGCCAACTCGGCCGGTCCGTCCGCCGGTTCGCGCAGGCTGCCCGGTGCGGACAGTTCCCGCAGCAGGTCGCGGCGGAGCACTTCCTGGGCCCAGGCGTCGGCCACGATGTGGTGCTTGACGAAGGCCAGCCGGCTGGGGCCGGACCCGCCGGTGAGCAGTCGCGCCCGCCAGCCGTCCTGTCCACCGAGGTCGAAGGGTTCACTCGCGAGCCGCAGCGCCGCCTCGTCGGCGGGGGTGTTCGCGGCGTGCACGACGGGGAGCTCGACGTCGGCCGGCCCCTCAAGGGTCCACTGGCGAGGCGCGTTCGGGTCGCTCAGGTCATAGCGGGTGCGCAGCGACGGATGGCGCCGTGCGAGCGCGGTGAGCGCGGCGCGCACCTGAGCCGGAGCCGCCTCGGGTGGGAGCTCCCACACCGTGGCGTTGTTGGGTTCGTGGCGGCGGGACAGGGGCAGGTCGCGGATGTCGTGCCAGACCGAGAGCTGTCCCAGCGAAAGGGGTCCGGCGTCCATGGGCTCCACGACCTGACTACCTCCAATTCCGTAACACGGAAGTTGTATTCCAATTTCGATCCCGCAAGATGCCACAGTTTGTTGAACGCTGTCCACCGGCACCCCACGAGGGCCATGAGCCCATACGGGGCGGAAGTTGACGATTCAACGGATCGCGCGAGCCCGCAGGGGGTGGCATTCCGTCGTCAGCGTATGAGAGCGTGACCACCGTAATCGGGATACATATTCCGCCATACGGAATATCGACATACGGAATGTGCACTCTCTTTTGTGGCGCGCCCTCGCGATCCCCGCCGCCCGGTACCGAAAGGACAACCCGTCAGTGAGTCAGCCGCCGGCCGTCACCGCCGAGGCCACCGGTGAGTTCCTCCACGACCTCCTGCTGGCCCCGACCCGACACACCGCGGACCACCCGGCCGTGATCGAGCCCGTTGCCGGCGGCCCGCCCGCCGTCACGACGTACGACCAACTGACCCAGGTGGTAGACGACTACACGCGAGCCCTGCACGCCCTGGGGCTCGAACCGGGCAGCCGTGTCGTCCTGGAGGCGGAGGCCGACGCCGAGTCCATCGCTGTGCTCCTGGCTTGCTCGCGTACGGGATTGACCTTCGTGCCAGTGAGTCCCGCGACCCCGCAGGAGCGCCTGCTCACCCTCATCGACGCCGCGCGGCCCGCCCTGCACCTGCAGGCGAAGTCCGGTGCGCGCGCCGGACTTCCCCCCGCTCTCGGCACGGCCCGGTTCGCCGCCGGCGGCCTGATGGTCGAACAGCCGCCCACCGCCGCGCCCCGCAGGCGGCACGCCCCCTGCGTCACCGACCCCGCGTACATCATCTTCACCTCCGGAACGACCGGGCGCCCCAAGGGCGTCGTGATGAGCCACCGGGCCGTCACCGCCTTCTTCCGCGGCATGCTGGCCCACCGCATCAGCGGACCCGGCGACCGGATCGCCGGTACCTCGCCGCTGCACTTCGACTTCTGCCTGCTGAACATCGGACAGGCGCTGGCCTCCGGCGCCGCGCTCGTACCGCTCCCCCAGCAGACCGTGCGCTGGCCCCGCCGCTTCCTGCGCGCCCTGCGGGAGACCGCGGCCACCCAGGTCAACGGTGTGCCCTCCGTCTGGCGCCAGGTCATGCGCCACGAACCCGGCCCCCTCGCCCAACTCCCCGCTCTGCGCGGCGTGCTGTTCTGCGGCGAGGAGTTCCCGCTGCCGGAGCTGCGCCACCTTCAGGAACTGCGCCCCGGCATGCGCATCGTCAACTGCTACGGCGCCACCGAATCGATGGCCGCTTCCTTCGCGGACGTCCCCGAACCGCTCCCGGACGATCTGGAGCGCCTGTCCATCGGCATCGCGCATCCCGGCGCCGAGATGATCCTCGTGGACCGCACGGGCCGCGTCGTGGAGGAGACCGGTGTACCCGGGGAGATCCATCTGCGCAGTCCCGCGCTCTTCTCCGGCTACTGGGACGACCCCGAAGCCACCCGGGCCGCCCTGGTCCCGGACCCGCTGTGCCCGGAGTCGGGGCAACTGGTCCTGCGCACAGGCGATCTGGCCGTCCGCGGCGAGGACGGCACGTACGCCTTCCTCGGGCGTACGGATTCCCAGGTCCAGATCAACGGCAACCGGGTCGAACTCGGCGAAGTGGAGCGGAGACTGCTGCAGCACCCCGCTGCGACGGCGGTGTGCGTCCTCGCGCTGCCGCTGGACGAAGGCGGGCACCAGCTCGCCGCCTGCGTCGTCCCGGCGCCCGGTGCGCACGTGACCAAGGGCGGGCAGTCGAGCGCGGACAGCGCCGGCGAGGTCGGCCCGCAGGAGGACATCTCCGCCGTCCTGCGGGAGTTCTGTGCGCGCACCCTGCCCTCGTACATGGTCCCCGCCGAGGTGCGTCTCCTGGACGTGCTGCCCGTGACGGGCAACGGCAAGGTCGACCGCAGGGCGCTCGCCGCGTCGTTCGCCGGTCCCTCATGAGGCTCTGCGCAGCCGTATGACGTGCTGCGCCGCGCCGACCGTGACGCGACCGGCGCAGCGACCACGCACCGAACGCCCCGTAGTCCTTTCCAGCCCCACCGCCCCAACGGCATCGACGGAGAACAGCGTTGACCACCATCCCACCATCCGCCCCACCCTCCGGCGGCCGGCTGCGCGCCCTCGCGCGGGTGCGTGTCGGCGGATTGCCACGCGCGTTCTGGGTCCTGTGGACCGGCACCCTGGTGAACCGCCTCGGCGCCATGGTCAACCCGTTCCTCAGCCTCTACCTGACCCAGGTCCGTGACGTCCCGCTGCACACCATGGGCCTGATCCTCACCATCGTGGGCGTCGGATCGGTCATCTCGCAGCCGCTGGGCGGTTTCCTCACCGACCGGTTCGGCCGCCGCGCCGCCCTCACCGGCGGCATGCTCGCGAACGCGGCGAGCCTGCTGGCGCTCGGCCACGCCCAGACGCTGACGGCCCTGACCACCGCCGGGTTCGCGCTCGGCGTCACCATCGACCTGTTCCGGCCCGCCGCGCAGGCGCTCGTCGCCGACGCCGTGCCTGCCGCCGACCGTACCCGCGCCTTCGGTCTGCTCCTGTGGTCGGTCAACCTCGGCTTCTCCGCCGCGATGATCCTCGGCGGACACCTCGCCACCCGGGGCTTCCACCTGCTCTTCTGGACAGACGCCGCCGCCTGCGCCGTCTTCGGCCTCCTCGTCTGGTACGCCGTGCCCGAGACCCGGCCGCGGACCGCCGAGCGCGCCACGGGCGGCTACCGGGCGGTCCTCACCGACCGCGTCATGGTCGCTTTCGCCGCGGTCGTCGTCCTGTACGCCGTCGTCTTCCAGCAGGCCTTCGCGACCCTGCCGATCGCCATGGCCCGCCACGGCCTCTCCGGCGACGTGTACGGCACGGTCATGGCGGTCAACGGCGTAATCGTCATCCTCCTCCAGCCCCTGATCGGCCACCGGCTCGCCCCGTACGACAAGAGCCGCGTCCTCGCCTGCGGTTTCCTCCTTGCCGCCGTAGGCAACGGCCTCGTCACCGCGGCCTCGGGAGGGGCGGCCTACGCCGCGGCCGTCGCGGTGTGGAGCCTCGGTGAGGTCCTGGTGTTCGCGGTCACCGCGGCAATCGTCGCCGATCTCGCACCAGTCGCCCTGCGCGGCCGCTACAACGGTCTGCTCGGCATGGCCTGGGGCACCGGATTCCTCATCGCGCCCCTGCTCGGCACCCGCCTGCTCGCCGCGGGATCCACCGTTCTGTGGCCCGCCTGCGCCGCGCTGTGCTGCGCCGCCGCCGCGGCTCAACTCGCCCTCGCCCCCGCCATCAGAGCACGGGGCGCTGTGGAGTCCGACATCACCTCTCCGTCGAAGCGAGTGCGGGCCTGAGCTGCCCCGAGTTTCGTAGAGTCCGATCTTGATTGGTTCAGGCGGACTGCGGGGTCTGTTCCTGGCTGCGCCAGAAGGCTTCCTCGTACTCGGCCGGCGGCACGTAGTCGAGCGCGGAGTGCAGGCGTTCTTCGTTGTACCAGGTGATCCACTGGAAGATCGCCCGCTCGACCTGGTCGACGTCCTTCCAGGGACCCTGCATCTCGATCAGCTCGGCCTTGAAGGTCCCGTTCAGCGCCTCGGCCATCGCGTTGTCATACGAGTCCGCGACGGAGCCGACGGAGGCGGAGGCGCCGATGTCGGCGAGCCGGTCGGTATACCGAATCGACACGTATTGGGCGGATTCAAGTGGTCGTCGCAACACCTTGATCACGGAGGTGTCGCGTGGGAAGACCACCGGGTTGGACGACGACGTTGACGGGACGTCCGGC
>NZ_JBHYMF010000114.1:0-22259 GCF_042742855.1 Streptomyces sp. NPDC058877
CGCCCGCCGCGTCCTCTCGGACACGGCGGGCGGTCGTCGTATGTTGGCCGTCATGGCGATCAGTGAGCTGCCCAACTCCCGCACCGAAAGCGACGGTTCGGCCGTCCTTCGAGTCCTGAGCTACAACGTCCGCTCGATGCGCGACGACGAGGACGCCCTCGCCCGGGTGATCCGCGCCTGCGCCCCCGACCTGGTCTTCGTCCAGGAGGCCCCGCGCTTCTTCCGCTGGCGCAAGCACGCCGCCCGACTCGCCGCCAAGAGCGACCTCGTCGTCCTGAGCGGCGGCGCCACCACGGCGGGCCCCCTCCTGCTCTGCTCCTTGCGGGCCACCGTGGAGAGGACCGAGGACGTGCTGCTGCCGCTCACGCCCGGCCTGCACCGACGCGGCCTCGCCACTGCCGTCGTCCGCTTCGCCGGGGCCAGGGTCGGACTGATCAGCTGCCACCTGAGCCTGCGGCAGGAGGAGCGGTACGCCCAGGCCGGGATGGTCCTCGACCGGGTCGCGGCCCTGGGAACCCCGCACGTCCTCGTCGCCGGCGACCTCAACGAGCGGCCCGGAGGGCCCGCCTTCACCCGCCTCACGAAGGACCTCCGGGACGGCTGGGCGGTCCGGCCCTGGGGCGGCGAGCACACGTCGACCCCTGCCGACCCGCACCAGCGTATCGACGCCGTCCTGGCGACCCCGGGCGTCGAGTTCCTCGGCTGCGGAGTCCCCGTGGACCTCGACCCGCGGGACCTGCGGACCGCCACCGACCACCTCCCGGTGCTGGCGGCGGTCCGGGTCCCCGCTGGCTAGGACGGTCTAGACGACCGCCCCGCGCCCCGGATCGTCGTATCCGTCGTCGTCCTCGTCGTCGTGCTTCATGCGGGCGACCAGGGTCACGAAGCCGCCCAGGAAGCCGCCCACGCAGAGCGTCGTCAGCCACCAGGTCATGTCCCACTGGAGCAGGACGGCGAGCAGCATCAGGACCGGACCACCGACGACCGCGAGCCAGGCGAACTTGGTCGTCGTGTCCGCCTCGGGCAGCGGGGGAGGCTCCGGCGGGACGAAGTGCCCCTCGTCGCCGTCCGCCCCGTCGCCCGGCTCGGCGGGCGAGTAGTCCCGCGGGCCGCCGAGCTGCACCCCGGGCGCGAACACGATCGAGCTGCCCAGCGCGGGCCGCTCGGGGCCGGCCTCCGGGGACCCGTCCGCCCCGTCCTCCTCCGGAGCGGACTCATCGGGCGCCGGAGCCGCCGGCCGGGGCTTCCAGGGGGTGCCCTTCACGGGCCGGACCTCCCCGGCGGCCCCGTCCTCGGCCTCGGGACCCTCCGGCTCGGGCAGCGGCAGGTTCTCGACGGGCCGGAACGGCTTCGCCCCCGGCGGATCCGCGGGCTCCTCGCCGTACCCGGCGACGATCGCGGCCCAGGCCGCCTCCTCGTCGATGGGCTGCGGCTCCCGGTCTCCGCCGTCCTGCTGCTCAGCCACCGCTCCTGCTCCCCTTCCCGTCGACCAGATCCGGGGCGAGACGCTCGATGAAGGCCAGGCTCTCCTCGAAGATCCGCTCCGCATCATGGTCCAACGTCGCCACGTGGTAGCTCTGTTCCAACAGGACCTCCTTGACGTCCGTCGAGGAGATGCGGGAGAGGATCCGGGCGGAGTCGGCGGGCGGCACCACGTGGTCCTGGGGGCTGTGGAGCAGGACCACCGGCTGCGTGACCTGGGGGAGCTCGGCGTCCACGGTCTGGAAGAGCCTGCGCAGGGAGTGCGCCGCGTGCAGCGGCACCCGGTCGTAGCCGACCTCGGTCACGCCCTCCTTGGCGATGTCGCTGGCGATGCCCTTGGTCGACGGCACCAGGTGACGGGCCACCGGCAGCGCGTGCGCGGCCAGGCCGTGCACCTTGTTTCCCGGGTTGACGAGGACGATGCCGCGCACCGCGTCGCCGTACTGGGCGGCCAGCCGCAGCGTCAGCGCCCCGCCCATGGACAGGCCGAAGACGAAGACGGTCCGGCACCGCTCCAGGAGCTCGCGCAGCGCCCGGTCCACCTCCGCGTACCAGTCGTGCCAGGTGGTGAGCTGCATGTCCTGCCAGCGGGTGCCGTGACCCGGCAGCAGCGGCACCGACACCGACAGGCCGCGTGCGGCCAGGTACTCGGCCCACGGCCGCATCGACTGCGGGGAACCGGTGAATCCGTGACAGAGAAGGACGCCGACCTCTCCGCCTTCGTGGCGGTACGGCTCGGCTCCGGGAAGGACCGGCACCGGGGTCTCCTGTTCGTTGCGACTTCGGCGTGTTCGGGTGCGCCGGAGCGACGGAAAAAACGGGGAAGGACCCTCACGGTACGCGACCGGACCGACACCGACCAGGGCCGTAGCGGGGGCCGTGTGGCGGTAGGGGATAAAGTCAGGGCGACGACAACACGGAAGGCACGGCGAGTTGATCTACGGCGCAATGAAGTTCTCCCTCGGAGGGTCCCTGAAGCTTGCCTTCCGCCCCTGGGTGGAGGGCCTGGAGAACATTCCCGCCGAGGGGCCCGCGATCCTCGCGAGCAACCACCTGTCCTTCTCGGACTCCTTCTTCCTGCCCGCCGTCCTCGACCGCAAGGTCACCTTCATCGCCAAGGCCGAGTACTTCACCACCCCGGGCGTGAAGGGCAAGCTCACCGCGGCCTTCTTCAAGGGCGTCGGCCAGCTCCCGGTGGACCGTTCGGGTGCCCGCGGCGCGGGCGAGGCGGCCATCAAGGCCGGCATCGAGGTCATCGAGGGCGGAGGGCTGTTCGGGATCTACCCGGAGGGCACCCGCTCGCCCGACGGGCGCCTCTACCGGGGCAAGCCCGGCGGTCTGGCGCGCGTCGCGCTCGCCACCGGCGCGCCGGTGATCCCGGTCGCCATGATCGACACCGAGAAGATCCAGCCGCCCGGCAAGGTCGTCCCGAAGCTGATGCGCCCGGGCATCCGGATCGGCAAGCCGCTCGACTTCACCCGCTACCAGGGCATGGAGGGGGACCGCTTCATCCTCCGCTCGGTGACCGACGAGGTCATGTACGAGATCATGAAGCTGTCCGGGCAGGAGTACGTCGACATCTACGCCACCGCCGCCAAGCGTCAGATCGCCGAGGCGGAGAAGGCGGCCAAGGCGGCCGTCAAGGCCGAGATCGCCGCTCGGGAAGAGTCCGGCGCCTAAGTCCCCGGCGGGGGACGTCCGGGGGTGGGGGAGATGGCCAAGCGCGAGCGCGTCGTGCGGATGTCGGTCGAGCAGCCGCTGTGGCGGGCGCTGACCGGCTACCGCGTGCTGACGATGGTCTACGCGGTCCTGCTGTTCGCGTTCGGTCGCGACCGGTACGAGCGACCCTGGATCGCCGTCGTCTACCTGGCGGTCCTCTGCTGCTGGACCCTCGCCACCCTGCCCAAGGTGGCGAACGCGGTCAGCTGCACCAAGCGCTTCCTCGGCGTCGACCTGGCCATCGCCCTCATCGGCATCCTCCTCACCCCGCTCGCCGACGCCCAGGCCCAGGCGGTCGACGGTCCCACCCTGCCGTCGATATGGACCGCCGGCTCCGTCCTCGCGTACGCGATCAAGGGCGGCTGGCGCTGGGCCGGCATCGCCTCCTCCCTGGTCGCCGTCGCCAACATCGTCGAACGCGGTCACCCCAGCCGGGACACCTTCCACAACGTGCTCCTCGTCTGGGTCGCCTCCATCGCCATCGGCTACGTCGTCGAGGTCGCCCGGGCCTCCGAGCGCACCCTCGCCCGCGCCCTGGAGATCGAAGCCGCGAACCGGGAGCGGGAGCGGCTCGCCCGCGACATCCACGACGGGGTCCTCCAGGTCCTCGCGATGGTGCAGCGGCGCGGCACGGCGCTCGGTGGCGAGGCCGCCGAACTCGGACGGATGGCGGGCGAGCAGGAGGTGGCCCTCCGCACCCTGGTCGCCGGCGGGCTCACCCGGCCCAGCCTGGTGTCCGAGGACGAGTCCGAGGGCGCCGTCGTCCGGGTCGTCGACGTGGACGACGAACCCGAGGACGACGGCCCCGTCGACCTCCGTGGCCTGCTCGCCCCGCGGGCCGGGGCCAGGGTCACCCTCTCCGAGCCGGGGGCCCCGGTCCTGCTGCCGCCGCCCGCCGCCCGCGAGCTGGCCGCCGCCGTCGCCGCCGCCCTGGACAACGTCCGGGTCCACGCGGGCGAGGCCGCGCGGGCGTGGATCCTGATCGAGGACTGGCCGGACGAGGTCGTCGTCACCGTCCGGGACGACGGCCCCGGCATCCCGGAGGGCCGCCTCGCACGGGCCGAGGGCGAGGGCCGCATGGGCGTCGCCCTCTCCATCCGGGGCAGATTGCGGGACCTGGGCGGCACGGCCGAGCTGATCTCGGTTCCCGGACAGGGCACGGAAGTCGAATTGAAGGTTCCACGGGGGAAGGCAGGACAGAAGTGAGCGAACAGCGGATCAGGGTGATGGTCGTCGACGACCACCCGATGTGGCGGGACGCGGTCGCCCGCGACCTGGCCGAGGCGGACTTCGACGTGGTCGCCACCGCCGGCGACGGCGAGCAGGCCGTGCGCCGTGCCCTCGCGACCGGCCCGGACGTCCTCGTCCTCGACCTGAACCTGCCGGTCAAGCCGGGCGTCCAGGTCTGCAAGGAGCTCGTCGGCGCGCAACCCGGTCTCCGCGTCCTCGTCCTGTCGGCGAGCGGGGAGCACGCCGACGTCCTGGAGGCGGTCAAGTCCGGAGCCACCGGCTACCTCCTCAAGTCGGCCAGCACGGAGGAGCTGATCGACGCGGTCCGGCGGACGGCCGCCGGCGACCCCGTCTTCACCCCCGGCCTGGCCGGTCTCGTCCTCGGTGAGTACCGACGCCTCGCCTCCGAACCCGTCCAGGCGGTCGGCGCCGACGAGCCCGAGGCCCCCCGCCTGACCGAGCGCGAGACCGAGGTGCTCCGACTCGTCGCCAAGGGCCTCAGCTACAAGCAGATCGCCGAGCGCCTGGTCATCTCCCACCGCACGGTGCAGAACCACGTGCAGAACACCCTCGGAAAGCTCCAGCTGCACAATCGGGTGGAGCTCGTCCGGTACGCCATCGAGCGCGGCCTCGACGACCTCTGAGGCAGCCGGACGGCACGACGGGCCGTATATTCGCGCATAGCGTGCAGATACGGCCCATCACCGCATCGAGGGGACTGTCGTGGAGATCTTGGCATTCGGCGTGCAGGCGGACGAGAAGCCGCTCATCGAGAAGGCCTTCGCGGAACACCACGACGTCCGCTGCCTGGGTGTCTTCCTCACCCCGGACACCGCTCCCATCGCCGCCGGCTACGAGGTCGTCTCCACCAGCGTCAACGCCATCCTGGACCACCGGGTCCTGCAGACCCTCGCCGCCGGCGGCACCCAGATGATCGCCCAGCGCTCCACCGGCTTCAACAACATCGACCTGGAGGTCGCCGAGCGCCTCGGCCTCACGGTCTCCCGGGTCTCGTACTACTCTCCCTACTCCGTGGCCGAGTTCGCCTGGACCCTCGCGACCGCTGTCAACCGCCGCATCGTCCGGGCCTCCAACCGGACCCGTGACTTCGACTTCCGTCTCGACGGACTGATGGGCCGCGACCTGCGGGGCCGCACCGTCGGCGTCCTCGGCACCGGCAAGATCGGCGAGGCCTTCACCCGGATCGCCCACGGCTTCGGCATGAACCTCCTCGGCTGGGACATCGTCGAGAACCCCGCCTGCGTCGCCCTCGGCATGGAGTACGTCCAGAAGGAGCGGCTCTTCGCCGAGGCCGACCTCATCAGCCTCCACGTACCGCTGCTCCCCGCCACCCAGCACATCGTCGACGCCACCGCCCTGAAGTCGATGAAGGACGACGCCATCCTGGTGAACTCCAGCCGCGGCGGCCTCATCGACACCGAGGCCCTGGTCACCGAGCTCCGGGCCGGCCGCTTCTCCGGGGTCGGCCTCGACGTGTACGAGGCGGAGGCCGGACTCTTCTTCCTCGACAAGTCCCTGGAGGTCGTCGAGGACGACACCCTGGCCCGCCTGGTCACCTTCCCGAACGTGGTCGTCACCTCCCACCAGGCCTACTACACGACCGACGCGGTCGGTCAGATCATCGACACCACGGTCCAGAACGTCCTCGACTACACCGCCGGGCGGCGCAGCGAGAACGTCCTGGTGCCGAGGGTCCCCTGAGGCGCGCGGGAGCCGGCGTGCCCCCGCCGGCGTCCTAGACGAGCACGCCGGCGAGGAGCGAGGCGGTCAGCGCGGCACCCTCCCGGGTGAGCACCGACTCCGGGTGGAACTGCACCCCGGCGAAGCCCGGTCCGCGCAAGGCGTGCACCTCGTTCGTCTCCGGGTCCCGGCTCACCTCGATCCGGTGCAGTGCCAGCTCCATCGCCGTCCGGTCGTCACAACGTGCGGTGAAGCTGTTGTAGAAGCCGACCGTCTGCTCCTGGCCGAAGAAGTCGATCCGCAACTGGGCCCCTTGGAACGGGGTCCGCTTGCGGACGATGTCCAGGCCGAGTTCGGCCGCGATCAACTCGTGGCCGAGGCAGACGCCCAGGAGGCCGTGGCGGTGCTCCCGGACGAGTTCCGCCGTCAGACCGCGCAGGAAGCGCATCTTCGGGTCGGCGGCGTCCGAAGGGTTCCCGGGGCCGGGACCGAGGACGACGGGCCCCTCGTGGGCCAGCGCGAGCTCCCGCAGCCCCGGCTCGTCGTAGCGGAGGACCGAGACTTCCAGGCCCGAGGCGCGCAGGACGTGGGCCAACATCGCGGTGAAGGTGTCCTCCGCGTCGACCACGAGCGCGTGGCCGCTCAGCTCGGCCGACCGTCCCCCGGCCGCTTCCCCCGCCCGGACGGGGGAGGCCCCGCCCTGCATCTTCAACCAGAACGGCGCGAGGTCCGCCCGGCGGGCGTCGAGGGCGGCCCGCACCCGGGGATCATCGGCGAGCCGCGGCGGCACCGGTGCGTCGGTGTCGACCGGCCGGCCCTCCCGCACCCCGAGCGCCGTCAGCACGCCCGCCGCCTTCGCATGGGTCTCGGCCACCTCGCCGGCCGGATCGGAGTGCCGCACCAGCGTGGCCCCGACCGGCACCCGGAGGCGTCCGTCGGCCGCGATGTCGGCGGTGCGGATGAGGATCGGCGAGTCCAGCGTCTGCGCCCCGTTGTCGTCGGTGCCGAGCAGGGCGAGCGCCCCTGCGTAGTAGCCGCGACCGCCGGTCTCATGACGCTCGATCACCCGACAGGCGTTCTGCACCGGCGAACCGGTCACGGTCGCCGCGAACATCGTCTCCCGCAGCACCTCCCGCACGTCCAGCGAGGAGCGGCCCCGCAACTCGTACTCCGTGTGCGCCAGATGGGCCATCTCCTTCAGCCGCGGTCCGATCACCACGCCGCCCATGTCGCCCACCGTGCACATCATCTTCAGCTCCTCGTCCACCACCATGGAGAGCTCATCGGTCTCCTTGCGGTCGGCGAGGAAGGCGAGCAGGTCCTCGACGGTCGGCGCGGCCCCGGCGGGGTAGCGGTAGGTGCCGCTGATCGGGTTCATCACGACGGTCCCTCCCACCCGTCGCCCACCACCACCCTCAAAGGAGTGCGCTTCGCGCCCGCCGGTTCCTTCTGCCCGTCGCCCACCACCACCCTCAAAGGAGTGCGCTTCGCGCCCGCCGGTTCCTTCTGTCCGTCGCCCACCACCACCCTCAAAGGAGTGCGCTTCGCGCCCGCCGGGGCCGCCCGACATCCGGACGTGCACCTCGGGGCTGGCCCCGATGAGCGTCCGCTCCCCGGTGTGCACCACGAAGGTCCAGTACGCGCCCCGCTCGCCCGCCAGCAGCCGTCGGAACAGGGCGAGCGCATCGGCCCGTCCGAAACCCGGGATCTCCCCGGTGTAGGTCCGCCGGATCACGAAGTTCGCCCCTTCGCCCGAGCCGATCTCCTCCGCGATGACCCGTCGCACGGTCTCGGCGTACTCCTCGTCGGAGACGTCGAAGCCGCCGCCCTCCACCCGTACTTCATGGGTCGGCAGCGCGGCCAGGGCTTCGGCGAGCGCCAGTTCGTGCACCTCGTCGGCGACCAAAACGGAGAGCGGCGTGCCGTCGTCCCGCACGTCGAAACCGCGTTCCCGGATCTGCCGGAAGGGCACCAGCGCGAGCGTCGGCAGCGCGCCCACCGGCAGGTCCGTGAGCCGTTCGGCCTCGTGGACCCGGCCGATCAGGACCTCGACGGTGTCGTGGGCGCGGCCCGGTGTGCGTCGGCGCAGCAGGGCGAAGGGAGGGCAGGACTCGTCGAGGAGGCGGGAGAGGTTCATGGGGTCGTTCCTTCCGGGGAGAGCGGAGAGGAACGGCCCGGGCACGAAGAAGGCCGCCCCTCGGGCGGCCTTCGCGTGTCTGTCGGTGTACGCGTGATCAGTGGGCCGCCGGATGAGCGGTCCACCACCAGTTCTGGGTCTGCGACGCGTACATGCGAGCACTGTAACCCAGCGGGGGACGGAAGCGGGGCCGGTTCCACACCGTGGACGGTGTGGACCCGGCCCCGAGGCACAGCGGGCTGCCGATCGAGATCAGAAGACCAGGTTGTAGATCTGCCAGCCCCAACCGACCTTGACGCGGGGCGTGAACGGCGTAGTGGAGCTGCCGGTGCCGTTGTAGAACCAGAGGCCGCCGGAGGCGTCGCGGCCGACGAGGTCGACCTTGCCGTCACCGGACAGGTCGCTCGGACCCACGATGGTGTCGTACGTCTGCCAGCCGCCGCCGACCTTGACGCGGGAGGCGAAGGGAGCGGTGGAGCTGCCGGTGCCCTTGTACGACCAGAGGACGCCGGAGGTGTCGCGGGCGATGATGTCGGGCTTGCCGTCGCGGTCCAGATCACCGGTGCCGACGATCGAGTCGTAGATCTGCCAGCCCCAGCCGACCTTGACGCGGGGCTCGAACGGTGCGGTGACGCTGCCCGTGCCCTTGTAGAGCCACAGGGTGCCCGACGCGTCGACCGCGATCAGGTCGGGTTCGTTGTCCGCGGTGACGTCCCGGACGCCGGAGATGTGCTGGTAGACCTGCCAGCCGCCGCCTATCCGCACCCGCGGCTTGAACGGCGCTGACGGGTTGCCGCTGCCCTGGTAGTACCAGAGGACGCCGGAGGTGTCCCGGGCCACGGCGTTTCCGACGCCGTCGGCGCGGAAGGCGGTCAGCGGGGTGATGGCGTCGTAGACGTTCCAGCCGCCGCCGACCCGGTACCGCGTCAGGTACGGGGTGGACGCCTTGCCGGTGCCCTGGTACTGCCAGAGGATGCCGGAACCGTCACGGGCGAGGAGGTCGTAGCGGTTGTCCGTGCGGACGGGGGCGACGGAGGGGGCCTCCGTGACCTCGCTCTGCTTCACCCAGACGATCTTGTGGTGGTAGCGGATCGGCACGAAGAGCGTGGAGCCGATGACGTTCTTCTGGGCGGAGCCGAACCAGTCGTCGCCCTTCACCGCCGGACCGGCCTTCACATAGGCCTGGCCGGCCGGGAGGGAGAACTTGGACAGCGGGTCGTTCTCGTCGCCCGGAGCCGAGAGGCCGGCGGCGGTGTACGCGGCGGTCTCCGGGAAGGAGCGGCCGAAGACCTTCGCTGAACCGGAGGCGGCCTTGACGACGGTGGCGTCCGGCACGGGCACGGTGTACTGGCCGCCCGGGTTGTAGAACCAGCCCTTCTCGCCCGCGTACCAGATCGCGGTCCAGTTGTTGCTGGCCTCTGCGACGACGTAGAGACCGCCGGCGCGGACCTTGTTGCCGTAGTTGGACCCCTCGGACCAGGCCGAGGTGAAGTACGGGTCCTTCAGCGTCGTCGCGCCCGTCGAGGGCTGCGTGTACAGGTAGCCGAAGTTGGACGGACGCGCCGGGACGGTCGTGCCCCCGGTGGTCAGCTTGGGCTGGTTCGCCGTGGTGAACGGCGGGACCACCCGGACCACCTGCCCCGCTCGGAGCAGGCCGCCCGCGCCCTGGTCGCCCTGCGGGGCGCCCAGCAGCGACATGTAGTGGTTCCAGTCCCAGTACGGGCCCGCGTCCCAGTGCAGCGACGAGACGCGGCCGTCCGTCTGGAGCGCCACCTCGTCGTGACCGATGATGTGCTCACGGTCGATCGGCACGTCGTACTTGTCCGCCAGGAACTTCACCAGTTCGGCGGAGGAGCGGTACTGGGGCTCGGTGTACCAGCTCCCCTCCTTGATGGCGAAGCCCTCGTGCTCCACGCCGATGGCGTGCATGTTGTGGGTCCAGTTGCCCGCGTGCCACGCCAGGTTCTTGTTCTCGATCATCTGGGTGACCAGACCGTCCGAGGCGCGGATCAGATAGTGCGCGCTGCCGGGGACGTTCGGGTCGGTCAGCGCGGCGAGCGAACCGTCGTATCCGCCTTCGGTGTCGTGGATGACGATCTGGCGGATGTCCACGCCCTGGTCGGGGCGTTCACCGAGGGTGTAGTTGCGCTTGTCGGGGTTCGAGGGGTCCGTGCGGACCGGAACGAAGTCGCAGTTCAGGTCCGAGGGGCACTCGGGGCTCGGGGTCTCCGTGGTGCTCGCGAAGGTCGCGGCCAGCGGCACGTTGGCCGGCTTGACCGGCTCGACCGAGGGGTCGGCCGGCAGGGAGACGTGCTCGCCGTCGAGGGTGAGCGCCCGCTCGCCCTTCTCGATCGACTCGAAGACGCGTTCCGCGAAGAGGTCGGCGCCCTTCTTCTCGGGGGACTGGCTGTAGCGCGCCACGGCCGGGTACCAGTCGCCCGGGTCGTCGGAGAGCTCGGCGCCCGCCTGCTTCTGGTAGTCGGCGAGCAGTGCGGCACCGGCGCGGATGGATTCGGAGGTGTCGTTCTGGACGGTCTCGGTGGAGCTGTCGATCAGCTCGGCGGCCTTGTCCAGGGTGTGGAGCTTGGGGTCGTCGGTGTCGACGGCCGCCTTCTCCAGTGCGCGTCGGACCTTCTCGCGGTCGAAGGTCTTCTCGATCTCCGGGCGACCGGAACCGTTGAAGTGGTCGATCTGCTCTTCGGTGACCTTCTGCTGCACGTCTTCCGGGTCGACCTTCGTCAACCCCATGACGTTGTACGCACCCGTGGTGCTGGGATCGCCGTCGTGCGACTCCCACCGGGTCTGCTGGTACGACACCGCCATCAGCACGCTCTGCGGAACGTCGAATTCGCGTGCGGCGTTTGCGAACTGTCTCTGAAGGGGAACATCCCGGTCGGACGCGCCCTTGCCCCCCGTGCCGAGTAGCCCCGGAGAGGCGACGGCGATGGTGCCGATGGCTGCGGTGGCGACGAAAGCCGCTGCCGTTCCGTACAGGAGCCGTTTCTTCTTGCGGTCCCTGCGGTGCCTCTGAGTCACACCCACCCCTGTGATCGACTTTGCTCTTGTTAAACGGGCCCGAGATTAACACCGCTCGGTAACACGAAGGTGCACGGGGCACGGACCGGGCGTTCGTCTCAGCCACTGGGCAGGGGACAGGAACGGACGAAGAACCCCGTAATGTGGTGCACGTGACCGTGAACGCTGATTCCCACGCCGTCGCCAAGGCGACCTGGCGAGACCTGCCCGCGGCGCAGCAGCCCGAGTACCCCGATGCCGAGGCTCTGCGCGATGTGATCGCGGACCTCGAGTCGTATCCCCCGCTCGTCTTCGCGGGAGAGTGCGACCAGCTGCGCGCCCGGATGGGAGCCGTCGCCCGTGGCGAGGCGTTCCTGCTCCAGGGCGGCGACTGCGCCGAGGCCTTCGACGCCGTGTCCGCCGACCACATCAGGGCCAAGCTCAAGACGCTGCTCCAGATGAGTGCCGTCCTCACCTACGCGGCCTCCGTGCCCGTGGTGAAGGTCGGTCGTATCGCCGGGCAGTACTCGAAGCCCCGTTCCAAGGGCACCGAAACCCGCGACGGCGTGACCCTGCCGACCTACCGCGGCGACTCGGTCAACGGCTTCGACTTCAACGAGAAGGCCCGCGTCCCGGACCCCGAGCGGCTGAAGCGGATGTACAACGCCTCCGCCTCCACGCTCAACCTGGTGCGCGCCTTCACCACCGGCGGCTACGCCGACCTGCGCCAGGTGCACGCCTGGAACCAGGACTTCGTCAAGTCGTCGCCCTCCGGCCAGCGCTACGAGGCGCTCGCACGCGAGATCGACAACGCCCTGAACTTCATGAAGGCCTGTGGCACCGACCCGGCCGAGTTCAAGGCCGTCGAGTTCTACGCCTCGCACGAGGCGCTGCTGCTCGACTACGAGGGCGCCCTGACCCGTACGGACTCGCGCACCGGCAAGCTGTACGACACCTCCGGCCACATGGTCTGGATCGGTGAGCGCACCCGGCAGCTCGACCACGCCCACGTCGAGTTCGCTTCGCAGATCGCGAACCCGATCGGGATCAAGCTGGGCCCGACCACCTCCGTGGACGAGGCGCTCACCTACGTCGACCGCCTCGACCCGGACCGCGAGCCGGGCCGGCTGACCTTCATCGTCCGCATGGGCGCCGACAAGGTCCGGGACAAGCTCCCCGAGCTGGTCGAGAAGGTCACCGCCTCCGGTGCGGTCGTCGCCTGGGTCACCGACCCGATGCACGGCAACACCTTCGAGGCCGCCTCCGGGCACAAGACCCGCCGCTTCGACGACGTGCTCGACGAGGTGAAGGGCTTCTTCGAGGTCCACAAGGCGCTGGGCACCCACCCGGGCGGCATCCACGTCGAGCTCACCGGTGACGACGTCACCGAGTGCGTGGGCGGCGGCGACGAGATCTTCGTCGACGACCTGCACCAGCGCTACGAGACCGCCTGCGACCCGCGGCTCAACCGCAGCCAGTCGCTCGACCTGGCGTTCCTGGTGGCGGAGATGTACCGCAACCAGTGAGTGGCTTCTCGTGAGGACCTTCTCGTGAGGATGGGGCGCGGATCGTTGTGATCCGCGCCCCATCTCCACATCCGGGTCTTTTGGGCCTCCGGGCTGCCGGGTAAGGTTAGGTTAGCCTTATGGATCCCGGTGGGAGGTGAACCGCGTGTACGTCTGCTCATGCTTCGGTGTCACGGAGAAGCAGGTCAAGGAGCATGCGGACGCGGGCGCCTGCACTCCCCGCCAGATAGCCTCCGCCTGCAAGGCCGGCACGGACTGCGGCTCCTGTGTCCGTCGAATTCAAGCCATCCTCGGGCGAGGCAGCTGCCCGCGCCGCGAACTCCTGGACCGGGGCGTTCCGGCCCTGGCGCCGGAAGCGGTCGCAGAGCTCGGCGAAGCGGCCTAGTCGCACCGCCCCGGGCGGGCCCGGAGGTTAGCTCGGCTGCTCGATGAGGGTCGAGACGTAGAGCGCCTCGCCCAGTGACTCGATCAGCTCCAGCTGGGTGTCCAGGTAGTCGATGTGGTGTTCCTCGTCCGCGAGGATCTCCTCGAAGAGGTTCGCCGAGGTGACGTCCCCCTTGGCGCGCATGACCTCGATCCCGCGCTTCAGGCGGTCGATCGCCTCCACCTCGACCTGGCGGTCCGCCTGGAACATCTCGGTGATCGTCTGACCCACCCGCACGTGGAAGAGCCGCTGGTAGTTGGGCAGGCCGTCGAGCATCAGGATGCGCTCGGTCAGCTTGTCCGCGTGCTTCATCTCGTCGATGGACTCTTCGCGGGTGTACTTGGCGAGCTTCGTCCACCCCTTGTTGTCCTGGATGCGGTAGTGCAGCCAGTACTGGTTGATGGCCGTCAGCTCGCCGGTCAGCTGCTCGTTGAGGAATTCGAGGACCTCGGGGTCGCCCTGCATTGCAGAGGCTCCTTCCACGCTACGTGTCTACGCCGTCACCGGGCGGGATGGCCGCATCCTCGCACCCTCTTGAGAGGGGCGTCCAGTAAGTGCAGGCTTAGTCGGAGTTGCCCCAATCGGTGCGTCCTGACGGTCGCTTGGTTATGACCACTGCTCGCCGTCTGTCACCATGGACGGCATGGGTCAGCCGGAGAGCGGAGCACACCGGGAAGCGGGTCAGCCGGATCGTTCGCCGGACTTTCCGCCGGATCTGCCGCCGGGGCAGCGGCTGCAGCGCGGCTGGCCGGTCACCCACTACGGCCCCGTTCCCAAGTTCAAGCCGGACCGGTGGGAGTTCCGGGTCTTCGGCGCGACGGCCGACGGGGACAAGCACTGCTGGAACCACGAGGAGTTCTCGGCCCTGCCGTTCTCCACGGTGGTGGCCGATCTGCACTGCGTCACGAAGTTCAGCATGCTGGGGGCCGAATGGGGGGGTGTTCCCGCCCGTACGGTCCTGGAGCTCGCCCCGCCGGCGCCCCAGGTCACCCACGTGATGGTGTGGGCCGAGTACGGCTACAGCGCCAACATGCGGCTCGCCGACTTCGCCGCGGACGGCGCGATCTTCGCCACCCACAAGGACGGGGAGCTGCTCACCGCCGAGCACGGCTTTCCGCTGCGGCTCGTCGTTCCGCACCTGTACGCCTGGAAGGGGCCGAAGTGGGTCCGGGGTGTCGAGTACATGGCGGCCGACCGCAGGGGCTTCTGGGAGGAGCGGGGCTACCACAACCTCGGCGACCCCTGGACGGAGCAGCGCTACTCCTACCAGGAGGAGCCGGGGGATGGTCCGGAGCTGTAGCGCTCCGAACCGCCCGCCGGCGCTCCGATCGGCCTCGCGGCGCGCTCAGTGGTGGTACGGGTGCACCACTGCGTGCCCCTTTCCGCGGCCGATCATCCACTTGTTGACCGGAACGGTGAGGACGAAGGCGACGCCGAGCGAGAGGGCGAGCGCGGTCCAGAAGAGCGGCTCGTCCAGGTGTGCGTCCATGGCGCCCGGCCAGAAGGTCATGATGCCGTTGTCGACGATCTCCATGACCGTGATGGAGAGGGTGTCGGCGGCGAGGGCCACTTTGAAGGCCACCCGGAAGGCGACGCCGGCGGAGAGGACGCCGCGCAGGGTGAGCGCATAGCCGAAGGCGAAGGCCAGGACGATCGCAAGGGCCATCGTCGGGATGGCGCTCCAGCCCAGTGCGGTGCCGACGACCATGCCGAGAACCTCGCCGATGGCGCAGCCGGAGAGGCAGTGCAGCGTGGCCCGGGAGGCCGTGGACCAGGTGGTCTTGCCGGTGCCGGTGCCGGTGCCGGTGCCGGTGCCGGTGTGGTGCCCCGTGTGGTGCGCCTGGTGGCCGGTGTGGTCGTGTGGTGCGTGCGCTTCGTGCTGCATGGGTGTCCCCCCCGGCGTCGAGTGGCGGTTCCTGCCGTCGACCACGGGAACCATATACCCCCATGGGGTATTCCCCAAGGGGGTCAGTCCCGCTGCTCGCGGAGTTTCTTCAGGCACTCGATGTCGGCGACGTGCCCCTCCTTGCCGCCCGGGGTCTCGATGATCAGCGGTACGCCATCGGTGGCGGGGTGCCGGAGCAGCCGTCCGAACGCCTCCTCGCCGATGTGGCCGGATCCGATGTTGGCGTGCCGGTCCTTGTGGGCGCCCACCACGTCCTTCGAGTCATTGGCGTGGATCAACTTCAGTCGCCCCTCCCCGACCGCGTCCACCAGGAGGTCCAGGGTCTGCGTCGCCCCGCTCGGGCCCGTCAGGTCGTGTCCGGCCGCGAAGACGTGACAGGTGTCGAGGCAGACGCCCAGCTTGGGGTGGTGGTCGAGCGCGTCGAAGTACGGCCCGAAGTCCCAGGTCCGCGAGCAGAGGGAGGAGCCCTGGCCCGCCGTCGACTCCAGCAGCAGGTGCGGATCGTCCTCGTGGGTGAGTTCGTCGAGCAGGGGCAGCATCCGCTCCCTCACCTGCGCGAGCGCCACCTCACGCGGCCGGCCGCCGGTCGCCGAGCCGGTGTGCACCACCACACCCTTGGCGCCGATCGCCCGCCCCCGGCGCAGTGAATGCCGCAGGGACTCCACCGACTTCTCGACGGTCGCCTCGGTGTGGGACCCGAAGTTGATCAAGTAGGGGGCGTGCACCCAGACCGAGATCGACCCGGCCTCGCACTCCTCCCGGAACCGCTCGTCCTGGGCCGGGTTGCCCACCGGGGTGGCCCAGCCGCGCGGGTTGGCGACGAAGACCTGCACGGTCTCGGCGCCGAGCTCGCGGGCGTAGCCGAGGCCTGTCGTGGCGAGGCCACCGGCCACGGGGACGTGGCCGCCGACGGGGTTGCGCATGGGTTCTACAGTCCCTTGATCGTGATGGTGACGGTGGATCCTTCGGGCGCCGTCCCGCCGCCCTGCACGGACTGGCTCACGACCGTGTCGCCCAGGTAGGGGAAGGACTTCTTGACCTCCACCTGGAAGCCCTCCTCCTCCAGGGCCGTCCGCGCGTCCTCGATCGTCTTCCCCGTGACGTCCGGAACCGCGACGAGCTTCGGGCCCTTGGAGACGGTCAGGGTGATCACGTCGCCCCCGGCGGCCCGACTGCCCTCGGCGAGGGACTGGGCGGCGACGGTGCCGGCGGCCTCGGGCGAGTTGATCCGCTCCGGGGCGACCTTGACGGTGAGTCCTTCGCCCTGGAGGAGGGCCGTGGCCTCGGCGACGGTCTTGCCGCTGACGTCGGGCACGTCGATCGGAGAGCCCTTGCTCACGACCAGGGCGACGGCCGAGTCGGGGCTGCGCTCGGTGCCGGGCTCGGGATCGGTGCTGATCACGGCGCCCTGCTCGACGGAGTCGCTGAAGGCGCGGGTCACCATTCCGGGAGCCAGTCCCTCCTGCTCCAGGATGCGCCTGGCCTCCGCGAGCGGTTTGTTCCTGAGGTTGGGCACCTTCACGACCTTTGGGCCGCGCGAGAGGGTGAGGGCGACCGTGCTGTTGCCCCGGACGCGCTCGCCGGGCTCCGGGTCGACGGCCATCACCGTGCCCCGTTCGTACACGTCGCTGAAGTCGCGCTTCGTCGTGCCGACGTCCAGACCGGCGTCGGTGATGCGCTTCGTCGCGGCGGCCTCGGACTGGCCCAGGACGGCCGGCACGCGGGTGAACTGGCCGGAATTGATGTACCAGACGCCGGTGCCCAGGCCGAGGGCGAGCAGCACGACGGCGACGACGAGGAGGGGGCCGCGCGGCGGGAGCCTGCGGGCACCCCCGGATGCCGGAGGGGCTTCGGGGGCGGGCAGCCGGTTGGTGTGCAGCACCGGCTGGGTGCCGCCCGCCGTCGTGGGCACGGGCCGGGCGATCACGCTGGTCCGGTCCTCGGCGGTGTCCCGGGTCCCGGAGCGCGCCTGAGGGGGTAGCGCGTCCAACTGCTCGTCGTCGAGCCCGGCACGGGTCTCCCGGAGCAGGGCGAGCAGGGCCACCGCATCCTGCGGGCGGGCCTCGGGAGCACGGGCCGTGGCGGCTGTGACCAGCCCGTCCAGTGCCGGGGCGAGCCCGGGCACGACGGCCGAGGGGGCCGGCACGTCGGTGTTCAGGTGCTGGTAGAGGACCTGCCCCGGGGTCTCTCCCCCGTGCGGCTTGCCGCCGGTCAGCATCTCGTAGAGGACGACGCCGCAGGCGTACACGTCGGCGCTGGGATCGGCGGTGCCGTACTCGATCTGCTCCGGTGCGAGGTACGAGACGGTGCCGAGGACCGGGCCGGTGACGGCGGTCGCCGAGCCCACGGCCCGCACCAGGCCGAAGTCGGCGACCTTGACCCGCCCGTCATCCCCTATCAGGACGTTCTCCGGCTTCATGTCCCGGTGCACGAAGCCGGCCCGGTGCGCGGCACCGAGCGCGGCGAGCACCGGCTCCAGGATGTCCAGGGCGGCCCGCGGCGTGAGGGCGCCGCGCTCGCGCAGGACGTCGCGGAGGGTGCAGCCGGCGACGTACTCCATCGCGAGGTAGACGTACGCGCCCTCGGCGCCCTGGTCGAAGACGCCGACGACGTTCGGGTGCGCGAGCCGGGCCACGGACTTCGCCTCGCGGATGAACCGCTCGACGAAGGCGGCGTCGGCGGCCAGGGAGGGGTGCATCACCTTGAGCGCGAGGACGCGGTCGAGACGGGTGTCCACGGCCCGGTAGACCGTGGCCATCCCGCCCACGGCGATGCGCGCGTCGATGCGGTAGCGGCCGTCGAGCAGCCGCCCGACGAGGGGGTCCTGAAGGGTCGTGTCCACGACGTCGAGTCTACGAGCCGGGGGCGGGGCGCCCGCGCGGGTGCGTCGGGACTGCAGCGCACCTGTGACGAGTGCCCGCCCCCGCCGACCCGTACGGCGCCGCCTTCTCGGGAGCCGCGTGCGATCGGCTTCCGGGCGAGCCGTGGCCGGCCCGGTCCGCCGTGCGCGGCTCAGAAGGCCGGGCGTTCGGGGTCCAGACGGGCGCGGCCCTGCACGGGGGACGAGGCCTCGGCGAAGTGGCGCCGGGGGATGCGTCCCGCGCGGTGGGCCAGTCGTCCCGCTTCGACCGCGTGCCGCATGGCCGCCGCCATCAGGACGGGCTCCTGCGCGCGGGTCACCGCCGATGCGAGCATCACCGCCGCGCACCCCAGCTCCATCGCGAGCGTCGCGTCCGACGCGGTGCCCGCCCCGGCGTCGAGGATCACCGGGACCCCCGCCCGCTCCGTGATCAGCTGGAAGTTGTGCGGGTTGCGGATGCCGAGCCCGGATCCGATGGGGGAACCGAGCGGCATGATCGCCGCACAGCCGACGTCCTCCAGCTTCCGGGCGAGGACCGGGTCGTCATTGGTGTAGGGGAGCACGGTGAAGCCGTCGTCGACGAGGGTCTCGGCCGCGGCGAGGAGCTCCTCGCCGTCCGGCAGCAGGGTCCGCTCGTCGGCGACCACCTCCAGCTTGATCCAGTCGGTGCCGAGAGCCTCCCGGGCGAGCCGTGCGGTCAGGACGGCCTCGCCCGCGGTGAAGCAGCCCGCGGTGTTGGGCAGGACCCGGATGCCGAGCCGCTCCAGGACCGAGAGGACCGAGCCCCGGACCGTGGGGTCCAGGCGCCGCATGGCGACGGTGGTCAGCTCCGTGCCGCTGGCGACGAGGGCGCGCTCCAGCACGTCGAGGCTGGGGGCGCCGCCGGTGCCCATGACGAGCCGGGAGGAGAACTCCGTGCCGCCGAGGACGAACGCGTCGTCGGACATCGCGCTCAACCCCCCTGCACCGCGGTGAGAACCTCCACCCGGTCGCCCTCGCCGAGGAGCGTCGTGGCCCACGCACCGCGCGGCACGACCGTCTCGTTGAGCGCCGCCGCGACCCCGGAGGGGGCCGTGGTCAGGGTGGCGACCAGGACGTCGAGGGAGAGGGGACCCGTGAATTCGCGGGCCTCTCCGTTCACGGACACGTTCATGCGGGCTGCTCCTGGTGTGCGGGAGAGAAACGGCGGGGGGCGAAGGGGAGTGCCTCGTCCGGCAGGGCGCCCGTGGTGAGCACCTCCGCCAGGGCGTCGCCGGTGACGGGCGTCAGCAGGACCCCGTTGCGGTAGTGGCCGGTGGCCAGGTGGAGGCCCGGCAGGGCGCTGGGGCCGAGCAGCGGCGCGTTGTCCGGGGATCCGGGGCGCAGTCCGGCCCGGGTCTCGGTGAGCGGCAGTTCGGTGATGCCGGGGACGAGCTCATGGGCGTCGCGCAGCAACTCGTACACCCCGCCCGCCGTCACCGTCGTGTCCCAGCCCAGTTCCTCGCTGGTGGCGCCGACCACGAGCTCGCCGTTCTCGCGGGGCACCAGGTAGACGTGGCTGCCGCGGACGACGGCCCGGACGGTGCGGGAGAGGAAGGGGGCGTACGCGGCCGGCACCCGGAGCCGCAGGACCTGGCCCTTCACGGGGCGGACCGGCGGCAGTGCCTCCTCCGGAACGCCTGCCAGACGTCCACTGAGGCTGCCCGCGGCGAGCACGACCTGGTCGCCCGCCAGTTCCCCGCCACCGGCGAGCACCACGCCGCGCGCCCGGTCCCGCACCACCGCGAGCCGCTCCGCGAGGGTGCGGTGGAAGACGACCCCGGCCCGTTCGCAGGCGAGGAGGAGCGCGGCGGTCAGCCGGCGCGGGTCGACCTGGTGGTCGCCGTCGACCCGGAGTCCGCCCCGGACGCCGGGTGCCAGCATCGGCTCCAGTCGGCGGCAGTCCCGGCCGCTGAGCCATTCCGAGACCAGACCGCAGCGGGTCTGGAGGGCGTGCAGTTCGCGCAGGTGGGCGCGGTCATCGGCGTCGAGCGCGACGGCGAGGGTGCCACAGGCGCGGTAGCCGACGTCATGGCCGGTGTGGTCCTCCAGCTCGGCGACGAACGAGGGGTAGCGGGCGGCGGAGGCGAGGTTGAGCCCGAGCAGGGTCTCCTCGCCGTAGTGCAGTTCGGTGACGGCGGCGAGCATCCCGGCCGCGACCTGCGCGGCCCCGCCGCCCGGATCGGGGTCGACGACGGCGGTGCGCAGTCCGCGCTGTGCGGCCCGCCAGGCCGTGACCAGGCCGATGATGCCGCCCCCGACCACGAGGACATCGGAAGAACGCATGGGCGTCCAGCCCCTCCCTTCGCCGGCATGACCCGGATCAGGTTCGTACGGTCGGAGGCCGTCCCAGCCTCCCTCTCAGCCCGGTCGTCCGGGCTCCCGCGAGTGCTTTACGCCCGTCAGACTAGCCCGACGCGGTCGGAGGGCCACAGACCCTCCCGCCCCCTCACTTTTCTGATGAATCGTTAGATGCATAGGGTGGGCGGGTGAGCGAGCAGAAGCAGGCCCAGCAGCACGTCGTGATCGTCGGCGCCGGAATGGCGGGCGTCCAGACCGCCGTCGCCCTGCGCGAGCAGGGCTTCACCGGCCCCGTGACCCTCATCGGGGCCGAACCCCACCAGCCCTACGACCGGCCCCCGCTCTCCAAGGCGGTCCTCCTCGGCAAGGCCGAGGGCTCCGCCTTCGAGGTCGACTTCGAAGACCTCGGGATCGACCTCCGCCTCGGCCTCGACGTCACCGGACTGCGCGCCACCGACCACCAGATCGACACCGAGTCCGGACCCGTCGCGTACGACACCCTGGTCATCGCCACCGGCGCCCACCCCGTCACCCTCCCCGGCGCCGAAGGCGTCCCGGGGGTCCACCTGCTGCGCACCCTCGATGACGCCGTGCGCCTCGGCCCCGTCCTGGAGCACCGTCGTTCCGTCGTGGTCGTCGGCGCCGGCTGGATCGGCGCCGAATTCGCCACCGCCGCGCGCGGGGCGGGCTGCGCCGTCACCGTCGTCGAAGCCGCCGACCGGCCGCTCGCCGGGGTCCTGCCCGCCGAGGTCGCCACTCCGATGGCCGCCTGGTACGGGGAGAGCGGCGCCGCCCTCCTGACCCGCGCGCGCGTGGACGCCGTCCGGCCCGGCCGCGTCGTCCTGGCCGACGGCCGGGAGCTCCCCGCCGACGCCGTCGTGGTCGGCATCGGTGCCCGCCCCGCCACGCACTGGCTCACCGGCTCCGGCATCGCCCTCGACCCGGACGGCGCCGTCACCGCCGATGACCGCCTGCGCACCTCCCTGCCCGACGTGTACGCGGTCGGGGACTGCGCCTCCTTTCCCTCGGCCCGTTACGGAAGGCGCCTCCTCGTCCACCACTGGGACAACGCCCTCCAGGGCCCGCGCACGGTCGCCGCGGCGATCACCGGCGCCGACGACGCGCCCTACGACCCGGTGCCGTACTTCTGGTCCGAGCAGTTCGGACGCTTCGTCCAGTACGCGGGACACCACGAGGGCGCCGACGGGATGCTGTGGCGCGGAGACCCCGCCGACGCGTCCTGGTCCGTGCTCTGGCTGCGGGACGGGGTGCCGGTGGCCCTCCTCGCGGTCGGCCGCCCCCGCGACCTGGCGCAGGGCCGCCGGCTCATCGAGGCGGCCGTGCCCGTCGACCCGGAGCGCGCCGCCGACCCCGGCGTCCCCCTGAAGGCGGCGGCACGGTAGGGCCCGACTACCGGCCGTCAGTCCGGGATGGCAGGCTTGTCCCGTGACCGAGATTGACGTAAAGATCGATGCTCTCGTCCCCGCCTGGCTCTACCTGCCCGACATCGCGGAGATGCTCGATGTCGAGGTGACGCGCGTGCGGCAGCTGGTCAAGGAAGGCCAGCTCATCGCCGTGCGCCGCGGACCGAACAACGCCCTGCAAGTACCCGCCGCCTTCATCCAGGGCGACAAGGTCGTCAAGGGACTGTCCGGGACCCTGACCCTGCTGCGGGACGACGGCTTCACCGACGAGGAAATGCTGGAGTGGCTCTTCACTCCGGACGAGAGCCTGCCGGGCACGCCCGCCCAGGCGCTCGGCGAGAATCGCGGTACGGAGGTGAAGCGCCGAGCCCAGGCGCTCGCCGTCTGACGCGCACGCACCCACGCGCCGGCGTGCACGCGCCGATGTCGAGGCACCGGCGTGCACGCACCGGTGCCTCCACGCACCGAAGACACCAGCCGCAGGTGCCGCGGCGTCCGCCCCTCACGGGTCGGACG
>NZ_JBHYMF010000115.1:0-22197 GCF_042742855.1 Streptomyces sp. NPDC058877
GGGGGGGGCGGGCGGGGGGGCGCCGGGGCCGGCCCCGCCCCGTTCTGGCCAGGCCCCGTTCTGGCCAGGCCCCGTTCTGGCCAGGCCCCGTTCTGGCCAGGCCCCGAATGGCCGGTTCCGCCGCGTGCCGACAGCACCGACGTGGACCACGGACCGCTGCCCTGCACCCCGCCCGGTGGAGCACGGGCCGCTGCGGGGCGGCGGAGCGCTCGATGAGCGGCGGATCCGACGACCGTGGAGCGCCAGACGAGCGACGCCGCCATCGTGCAGATGGCGGGTGGCGAGCCGTCAGCGGCCATGGCGGCGAGCGACGAGCAGCTGGTCTCGGTGCTCGTGGACCGCGACCGGTCGGAGGGCCGGCGGCTCCCCGGTCGGCGGCAGTCCGCCACGGGCGCCTCCCGTTTCCCCCCGCTCCCTCGCGTCGATCCGCACGAGGCAGGACACTGGGCCCGACCCATCGGGCACGTGCGGAGGGGGAACGCAGATGCGGGAGAGTCACCGGGCCGAAGCCGAGCGGCTGTTGGAACGGGTCGTCGCGGAGGAGGTCAGGGCGCGGGGCGGCGACCGGGACGGCGGGGAGGAGTTGCTCGCACGGGCACGGCCACGGCTCGACGCGATGGCGACGGAGGCCGGGGCCGAGTACGCGGCCTTCCTGAAGGCCCTGGCGGAGGCGGAGGAGGCGGGACGACCCGGTCCGGCAGGTCTCTTCGACGGCCCGGTGACCGGGGGCGCCGCCCTGGTCACGGGCGTTGCCGCGGTCTCCGCCTTCGGTGCGGACCTGGCGTTCGGCACGGCGGCCGGCACGGCCCTGGGCGCGGGCGTCGTGGTCGCCGCGGCCGGAGCGGCGGCGACGGCCCTGCGGGCAACGGCGGGACGACGGTCCGCAGCGGGGCGCGGGGCGGGCGGATCGGGGCGGTCCGGAGGCGTCGAAGAGTTGCGTCTGGAGTGGCTGACGGCCCTGGAGGTCCGGGGCGTACGGCCGTTCCTGGAGCGGGAGGCTCCGGAGGACCCCGACGGGGCGGCGGGAGCGGAACGGGCCGGTGGAAGGCGGTCCGTGCTCGGGTCCGTGAGGGCGCTGCGAGGTGCCGACCGGAGCGCGGCGGCCAGGACCCGCACCGTCCTGGAGCGTTCCTTCGACCACCTTCCGGACTCCGGAGGTGCGTTCGCCGGACGACGCGAAGAGCTGAACCGGATCGCCCGCTGGGTGCGGGCAGGGCGGGCCTCGACCGCCACCCGACCGACCGTCGTCCTGTTGCACGGTGCACCCGGTTCGGGTCGCACCGCGCTCGCCGTACGGGCCGCGCACGCCCTGCGCGACCAGTTCCGCGGGGCCTGCCTGGTGGACCTGCGGGGCGCGGCGACCGGCGAGCGGCCCGTGGCGACCCGGGAGGCACTGCTGCACCTGCTGAACCGGCTCGGCGCCCCGCGTGAGCAACTGCTGTTCCGGGAGGGCGCCACGGTCGACCAACAGGTGCGTCGGCTCTCGGAGTTGTACCAGCGGCAGCTGTCCGGGGTGCCGGTCGTGGTGATCCTGGACGATGCCGTGGACCCGGCACAGGTGCGGGCCCTGCTGCCGGAGCGCTCCGACGGCCTCGTCCTGGTGACCTGTCGGGAGCCCCTGGACCTCGGTGCCGATGCGCCGGCCGAGGTGCACGCCCTGCCGGTGGACGCGCTCGACGCCGCGGGTGCCGAGGAGTTGCTGCGCACGACGGCCGGTGCGCCGGACCCCGGGCCGTACGACGCCGAGGTGCTCGACCGGATCCGGGAACTGTGCGGTGGTCTTCCGCTGGCGCTGCGCGTCGCGGGCCCGCTGCTCGGTCGGCGCCCCGTGGCCGACCTGGCGGATCTGTTGGCCCGCCCCGAGCGGGGCAGCGACCCCGTCGAACGCACCCTCTCCGTCGCGTACTTCCTCGACCTCGACGAGGAGGCCCGACGGTTGCTCCGGCGGCTCGCGCTCGCCGGGCGGGCCTCCCTCGGCGCGGCGGCTGCCGCCGCGCTGCTCGACAGGACCGGCCCGGAGGCGGCCCGCCTGCTGCGGGACCTCTCCGGCGCCGGGCTGCTCGACCACGTGCGCGGGGAGCGCTACCGGCTGCACGACGTGGTGCGCGGCTTCGCCGCCGCCCGGCTCCTGGACGAGGAGGACGCGACGGAGATCGCGTCGGCGCAGGAGCGGCTCGTGCGGAACCACGCGGAGCTCGCCGACGCGGTGATCCGCATGGTCGACGGCAAGATGTCGACGCGCGCCGACCGGTTCGACGGACACGGCTTCGGCTCCCTGGAAGCGGCGCTCGGCTGGCTCGACGAGGAGTCCAGCTTCATCACGGCGGCCCTCCGGCAGGCGGAGGGCGTGGACCAGCGGACCGTCCTCGACCTGCTCGGCGCGCTCTGCGACTACTGCCTGCTGCGCGGCGACCTCTACCGGCTCGGCGAGATCAACGAACTCGCCGAGTCCGTCGGGCAGGGGCTGCTCACCCGCTCCGTGCAGTGGCGGACCGGCATCGCGGCCCGGCAGCTCGGCGAGCTCGACAAGGCCCGCAGCACGCTGTCCTCGGTCGTCTCCCTGTACCAGGAGGCCCATCAGGACGCGGAGGCCGGGCTCGCGCTCTGCTCCCTGGGGATCACCCTGCACCATCAGGGGCGGCTGGCCGAGGCGGGGGAACGGCTGCGGGAGGCGCTCGCGCTCCAGGCGCCGCAGTCCCTGGGCGCCGACCGGGGTTGGACCCTGCACGCGCTCGCCGCGGTGGAGCGCGACCGGGGCGACCTGGCCGAGGCGACGGTCCTGCTGGACCGGTCGCTCGCGCTGCACCGGGAACACGAGTCGCTGCACGGCGAGGCGTGGGCGCACTTCCAGCTGGGGCAGGTGCGGCTGCTCCGGGGCGAGGTGCCGGGTGCGGAGGGCGAGCTGCGTCGGGCCCTGGAGACCTACGGCCGGGTCCACGACGGGCGCGGCGAGGCGTGGGCGCGGACCCAGTTGGCGCGGGCCCGGCTCGCCGCGGGGGAGGCGGAGCCGGCCGTGGCGGAGCTGCGCGGGGCGCTCGCGCGGCACCGCGAGCAGGAGGACGCCCGCGGGGAGGCGTGGACGCGGTACTACCTGGGGCAGGCCCTGGAGGAGCGGGGGGACCGGGACGAGGCGGTGCGCGAGCTGGGGCGGGCGCGGGCGATGTTCTCCCGGATGAGGGACCTGTACGGCCTCGCGTGCGCCCGGCACCACTTGGGCCGGGTCAGTCGGGACCAGCAGGCGGCCCGGGCGGGCAACCTCCGCAATTCGGGGTTCGCCCGACAGTTGCTGGTGGACGCCCGGGCGGACTTCCGCCGGATCGGGGTGGCCCACGGGGAGGCCTGGGCCTGTCTGGAGCTGGCGGTCGTCGAGGCGGGGAACGGGAGGGTGCCGCAGGCACTCGCCCTGTGCGAGGAGGCACGTGCGCTGTTCGCCGGGTACGGCGACCGGCGGGGTGCGGACTGGGCCCGGCTGCTGCGCTGCGGACTGCTCCCGCACGCGGCCCTCGCCGCTCCGGAGCCCGGCGCCGCGACGGCCCGGGAGGAACTGGCGGCCCTGGTCGCGGACCGGCACCCGGCCCGCGATCCCCGGATCGACGACTGCGCCGAGACCTACCGCCTGCTCCTGGAGCGGGGCGTCGCGCCGGGGACGCCCTGGCAGTCCTGGGACCTGGGTCTGGTCCCGTCCCGTGCGGCCCGCGAGGTCCTGGGAGTGCCGCCGACCGGCTGACCCGGCCGGGCGGCCCGGCCCCGTGCGGGGGTCGGGCCGTCGGGGCTACTTCCGGGGGGTGGTCGCCTCGGCGTCCTGGGCTGCCTTCGGGTCCGGGGCCTCCTCGAAGGAGATCTTGTTCATCCGGTTGTTCATCGACTTCATCAGCATCCAGACCGCGAGGGCGAGGACCGCGAAGACGACGAAGCCGAGGACGCCGGGGGTCACCTTGTTCTTGTCCAGCTCTTCGGCGGCGAAGGGGACCAGCTCGGCCAGTGCCAGGTGTGCGCTCATGTCAGGCATTGTCGCGGATGCCCGCGAAGAGATCTTCCTCGGGGAGGGAGGTCGGGACCAGCGCCTTGCTGAGCTCGTACTCCTCGGTCGGCCAGACCTCCCTCTGGATCTCCATCGGGACCCGGAACCAGCCGCCGTCGGGGTCGATCTGGGTGGCGTGCGCGATCAGCGCCTTGTCGCGGATCTCGAAGAAGTCGGCGCACGGCACGAAGGTGGTCAGCGTCCGCTCCTTGCGCGCGAACTCCTTCCAGCGCTCCAGCCACTCCCCGTACGGCGACTCCAGGCCGCGGGCGAGGAGCGCCTCGTGCAGGGCGACGGTGCGGGGGCGGTTGAAGCCCTGGTTGTAGTAGAGCTTCAGGGGCTGCCAGACCGGGCCGAACTCGTCCTCCGGGTACGCCTCCGCATCGGCCGCGCCGTCGAAGGCCACCATCGAGATCTTGTGGGTCATGATGTGGTCGGGGTGCGGGTATCCGCCGTTCTCGTCGTAGGTCGTGACGACCTGGGGACGGAAGGAGCGGATCTTGCGGACCAGCTCGCCGGCCGCACGGTCCACGTCCTCCAGGGCGAAGCAGCCCTCGGGCAGCGGGGGCAGCGGGTCGCCCTCGGGCAGGCCCGAGTCGACGAAACCGAGCCATTCCTGGGAGACGCCGAGGATCTCGCGGGCCTCGTCCATCTCCTTGCGGCGCACCTCGTGGATGTTCGCCTCGATGTAGGGGTCGCCCTGGAGCTTGGGGTTCAGGACCGAGCCGCGCTCACCGCCCGTGCACGTGACCACCATGACGTCCACCCCCTCGGACACGTACTTGGCCATGGTCGCCGCACCCTTGCTCGACTCGTCGTCGGGGTGGGCGTGAACGGCCATCAGTCGCAGCTGCTCAGTCAAGACTCGATCCTCAGTGATTCGACGCGGAGGGTGGTCTCTATAGTGACGGAATCGGGGGAGTGAAAATTCCGCCACCCCGACTTCGGGAGGATCTGTCATGAGCGCGGCGCGAGAGCAGCTGCCCGAGGGGCGCTACGGGCGCTCCGCGGACGAGCGGGCGGACCGCGGGCTCAAGGTCACCGGCGCGGTGCTCGGGGTCCTCTTCCTCGGCCTGATGGGCTGGTTCGGCTGGCACTACGTCGTCGACAACAAGATCAGCGCAGAGTTGATCAAGTTCGACGTGGTGAGCCCCACCGAGGTCCAGGTGCACCTGGAGATCCGCAAGGACGAGGGCGTCTCGGGCGTCTGCACGCTGCGCTCGCGCTCCGAGGACGGGGCCGAGGTGGCCCGCAAGGACGTCCGGGTCGACGACCCCGCCACGCGGATCGACCGCGTCTTCTCGCTCCGGACGACCGCCCGCGCGACGAGCGCGGAGCTCCTGGGGTGTACGGCGCAGTAGCGGTGGGTAGGGACCGTTCGGCGAGTCCCGAGGGGCGACCACGGTGACCTGGGGTGACGCCATCCCGGTGTTTTATGTCCTCCCGCTTTTCGCCACTCATTGTTAGGCTCGTGGTTTCGCCCGCCCGGGACAGCGCTGCTTTCCCGTGGAGGGCGATGCTTTGTATTCCCAGTACCTACGAGGAGCACCTGTGACCCAGACCAGCGACAACGTCACCTGGCTCACCCAGGAGGCGTACAACAAGCTCAAGGACGAGCTTGAGTACCTGTCTGGTCCCGCGCGTACCGAAATCGCCGCCAAGATCGCCGCAGCGCGCGAGGAGGGCGACCTGCGCGAGAACGGCGGGTACCACGCGGCCAAGGAGGAGCAGGGCAAGCAGGAGCTCCGGGTCCGCCAGCTCACCCAGCTCCTCCAGCACGCCAAGGTCGGCGAGGCTCCGGCGGACGACGGCGTCGTCGAGCCCGGCATGGTCGTCACGATCGCCTTCGACGGCGACGAGGACGACACGATGACCTTCCTGCTCGCTTCCCGCGAATACGCGAGCGGTGACATCGAGACCTACTCGCCGCAGTCGCCGCTCGGCGCCGGCGTCAACGGCAAGAAGGCCGGCGACGACGCCGAGTACGAGCTGCCGAACGGCAAGAAGGCCATGGTGAAGATCCTCAGCGCGAAGCCCTACACCGGCTGAGCCGCGGTTCCTCGACCGGAGGGCCGGACCCCGTGGGGTCCGGCCCTTCGTGCTGCGCGTGCGTGGCATGATGCGGCACTGACGTCCTGTCACCGGGGCGTCACGGGGGCATGGGGGGACGAGGTGCTGGGACCGCTGGGCGTGGGCGCGCCGCGCCACATAGGACCGTACGAGGTGCTCGCGCGGCTCGGCGCCGGCGGCATGGGAGAGGTGTTCCTCGCCCGCGGTGCGGGGAACGGCCCCGCGGTCGAGGACGGCGCGCGGGGTGCCCCCGGGGACGCCGCGGAGGGCGGAGCCGGGGCCGGCGCCCCGAGCAGCAGCTTCGTCGCCGTCAAGACCGTGCGGCGTGACGTCGTCGGCGACCCGGCGTTCCGGGACCGCTTCCGCAGGGAGATCAAAGTCGCCGCACTGGTCGACAGCCCGTACGCCGCCGCGCCGGTCGGCGGCGACGCCGATGCCGAAGTGCCCTGGTTGGCCACCGCGTACGTTCCCGGGCCCAGCCTCTCGCAGGCCGTGCGACGCGGCGGCGCGCTCCCGGTCGCCACCGTGCGGGCGCTCGGCGCGGACGTGGCCCGGGCCCTCGCGGACCTGCACGGCGCCGGGGTCCTGCACCGGGACCTCAAGCCGGGCAACGTCATGCTTTCCGTCGACGGCCCCCGCCTCATCGACTTCGGCATCGCCCGCAGCAACACCGCGACCACCATGACCGCGACCGGGCTGATGGTCGGCACGCCCTCCTTCATGTCGCCCGAGCACGTGGCGGGCGCCCGCCGGGTGACGGCCGCCTCCGACGTCTTCTGCCTCGGCTCGCTGCTCTGCTACGCGGCGACCGGTGAGGACCCCTTCGGAGAAGGTCCCCTGGCGGCCGTCCTGTACCGCGTCTCCCAGGCCGAGGCCGATCTGAGCCGCGTCCCGGAAGAACTGCTCGGGACCGTCGCCGCCTGTCTGTCCGCGAACCCCGAGGACCGGCCCGCGCCCGGGGAGCTCGTCGACGTGCTCGGTGCCGGAACCGGCAGGACCTTCCCCTGGCCGGAGGGCGTGCGGGACCACATCGGCGAGTACGGCAGGGAGCTCGCCCAACTCGTCGCCTCGGGCGGACCGCTCCTGGAGGCGGTGCCGGCGCCCGGCCCCGCCGCCCCGACCGTCCCCGACCTGCACTCCGTACCGACGCTCGCGCCCGTGCAGCCGACCACCGGGCCCACCGCGGGGGCACCTGGAAACCGACGGGGGCGGCTGCTCGCCGCCGTCCTCGCGCTCGCCGCCGTGGCCGGCGGCCTCGGCACGTACCTGCTGTGGCCCGATCCGCAGCCGCCCCAGGCACCCCCACGGGCCGTCCCGCCCGCCGGGGCGCGGGTCCCGGGCGTGGACGGCCGCGGCCCTGCCGACGGCTCCGGGGTCGTCGCGCAGAACGCGGCCCAGCGCCCGGCCGGCTGGAAGCCCTGGCGGGCGGAGCTGGGCGCGCCCGCGCTGGGCTGCTCGGCCAGTGAGGAGGTGCTGGTGTGCCGGACGACGGACGGGCGGTACGAGGCGCTGGATCCGGCGAGCGGAAAGCCGCTGTGGTCCGCCGACCTGGTGGCGGACCCCCGCGACGACACGAGCTTCATCGGGCCCACCGGCGGGCTGTTCATCGCGGGCAGCACCACCGTGCCCGCCGCCCACGACGGCTCCGTCGTGCTGCTCTCCGGCGGACGCCTCCAGGTCCGGGACGCCCGCAGCGGCACGGTGCGCTGGGAGAAGGAGCACACCGCCCGGGCCGGAATGGGTACGAAGCCCGTCGTGGGCGACGGCACGGTCTTCGTCCCGACCGGCGGCGAGGACGGCAGCCGGATCACCGCCTTCGCCCTGACGGACGGTCGCGAGCTGTGGTCCAAGGCCCTCACCAACGCCGAACTCGCCCGTGGGGACTTCCGGGACTTCGAACCGGTGGCCTATGCGGGCGGCCTCGTGTACGCGCTGAGCGACGGCGGTTTCGTCGCGTTCGACGCGGCGACCGGCGACCAGCGCGGCCAGGTGCCGCCGGAGGCCAAGGGCTGTGACGTCCTCCAGGTGCAGGGGCGGTACGCGTACTGTGCGCCGCTCGACGCGACGAACGTGGCCCCCCTCGTGCTGCACCGTCTGGACGCCACGACGCTCGCCCCGGTGGGGGACGGCACGCTGGCGACGCCCCTCGACGTCGCGGACACGGGTGCCTGGCCGACCGCCGTGACCGCCCGTGCCGCGATCGTCTTCGACGGCGGCCCGACGGTTCGGGCCGACTGGGGCAACACGCCCCAACCCGGCGGGGTGTACGTCCTCGACCCGGCCACCGGCACGCCCCGCGGCCACTACCCGACGCCCCCACTCACCTTCGCGGACGGCAGGCGGCAGCTCGTCTCCGACCCGCTGGTCGCGGGCGACGCCCTGCTGTACGCGGACTTCTCGTCCCTGCGGACGGTGCCGCTCGGCGAGGACGGCACGCCCGGCACGGAGCACGTCGTACTGGTGCCGGGCGCGCCGGGCCCCCGTGCCGAAGGCCCCGGGGACGGTACGAACAACACCTCTCTGGACCGGGCGATCCGTCCGCCGGTGGTCCTCCCGCTCGGCGGTGTCGTCCACGTCGTGTACGACACCGGGACCGTCGTCTCCGTCGCGCTGCCCGACGGGAAGGAGTAGTCCGTGCTGGAAGCGCTGCCGCCGGAGCTGCCCCCGCGGCTCCTCGGCCCCTACCGGCTGCTCGCCCGGATCGGTGCCGGCGGCATGGGAGAGGTGCACCTGGCCTGTCGGGCGGACGCGCCGACTGCCGATCCCCACCGGATGGTCGCGGTGAAGACCGTGCGGGAGGAACTGGAGGTCGACGCGGACTTCCGGACGCGGTTCCGGCGGGAGATCGTGGCCGCCCGTGCCGTGGACGGGCCGGGAGTCGCACGACTCGTGGACGCGGACGCCGACGCGCCGTCGCCGTGGCTGGCGACCGAGTACGTGCCGGGTCCCTCACTCGCGGAGGCGGTCACGCGGTCCGGGGCACTGCCCGTGGAGACCGTCCGGGCCCTCGGCACCGCCCTCGCGGGCGCGCTGGCCGGGGTCCACGCGACCAAGGTGCTGCACCGTGACCTCAAGCCGGCGAACGTGCTGCTCGCCGCCACCGGGCCGAAGCTGATCGACTTCGGGATCGCCCAGCCCTTCGAGGCGACGGCACTGACCTCGACCGGGCTGGTGGTGGGTTCGCCGGGGTTCATGTCGCCGGAGCACCTGGTGGGGAGCCGGGCCGTGGTGCCGACCTCGGACGTGTTCTGCCTGGGCTCGGTGCTCGCGTTCGCGGCGAGCGGCCGGGGCCCCTTCCACGATGACGAGATGGCAGCCGTGGTCTACCGGATCAGTCGGGCCGAGGCCGAGCTCGACGGGGTCCCGGAGGAATTGCGGCCGGTGGTGGAACGCTGTCTGCGGCTCGACCCGACCGAGCGGCCCTCGGCCGGCGAGGTCGCGGAGCTCCTGGGCAAGGACGTACGCCCCGGGGCGTTCCCGTGGCCCGGCGGGGTGCTCTCCTTGCTCGCCTCGTACGGGGAAGCGGCCAGGAAGGTCGGAGGGGCGGCGGCCTCCGGCGCGGGCGTGGCCGATCTACCGACGCTCGGTCCGGTCGTCCCCTACTCCCCCACGGCGATGGGCGTCCGGTCGGTGCCCCCGGCCGCCCCCGCGGGGCGGCGCCGGCGCCCGTGGGGGGCGATCACCGCGGGCGCGGTGGCAGCCGCCCTCCTGGCGGCGGGTGGTGTGGTGCTGCTGAACCGGACCGATGCGCAGGGCACGGGAGCGGCGGGCGGGGGCACGGGGCCGTCGGGCAGCACGACACCGAGCGGCACGACACCGGGCACCGCCCTGAGCGAGGTCGTCCTGCCGTACGGCGGTGAAGGCCACGGCCGTGACTACGGCGGCGCCGGCACGGACCTCGACCACCGGCCGGCCGGCTGGTCTCCCTGGACGGCACGGGTCGGGCAGGGTGTCGGGAGCTGTGCGCTCTCCCCGAAGGTCCTGGTGTGCCCGGGGAACGGTGGCGCGGTCACCGGGCTGAGCGCAGCGGACGGCAAGGAGGTGTGGAAGGTGGCGGGCCGGGGCGACGGGCTGCGCAGCGGGCCCCAGTATCCGGCGGTGATCGGTGACGCGGTGTACGTGACGGGACCGGACGGGATCGTCTCGTACGGGGTGGCGGACGGTGCGGAGCGGGGCCGGATCGCAGGGCCCGGAGGTGACTGGGCCGTGAAGGGCACCGACCTGCGGGACGGCGTCCTCTACTCGACGTACGTGAACCTGCGCGACGAACGGACCGGTCTGGTCACCGCCGTGCGCCTCTCCGACGGTGCGGAGCTGTGGCGGAAGGCGCTCGACGCGTTGCCGGAACAGCCGGTCGCCGCGGCGGGGCGGGTGCTGGTGCCGCTCGGCGTCGTACCGGTGGCACTGGACTCCCGTACCGGTGGGGAGGTGGCGCGCGGGACGGACGACTGCCAGCGGATCACGGTCCACGTCAAGAGCAGCAGCGTGCTGTGCACGGGCCCCTCGGACGGATCGGTGACGGTGCTCGACGCCGCCACGCTGAAGCGGAAGCGCTCCTTCGGAACCGCCGTGACCGCAGGACCCGCGGTGAACGCGGACGGGCTGGTGGCAGTGGCCAGCGGGCCCGTCATCAGCGCCTACGACCTGATGAGCGGCACACTGCGCTGGTCCATCAGCCGGAACCTCACCGGGGCCGCCCCGCGTGAGGTGTACTTCGCGGGCGACCGGGTGCTGGCGGTCGCCCAAGCCGAAGCGGTCTCGGTCGCTGCGGCAGGACCGGCCTCCGAGAACGACTACGAACGGTTCCAGGCGAAGCTCCCGGAGGACTTCGAGCCTCGGGCGTCCGGGGAGTCACTGGCCGCCGGAGGGGCGATGTTCGTCTCCCTTCCTGACGGCCTGGTCCTCTCCGGCTACCTGCCCTGAGGCCTTCCCCGCCCCCGGGAGGCCCCGCGGGGCGGTCCGGTCTCCCGTTCCTCCTGGCCCTGCGGCCCGTCAGCCGGCTGCCCGGCGGTACTTGCGGACCGCGAGCGTGCGGAAGACCACGATGATCGCGATCGAGTAGAGGAGCGAGGCCCAGACGGGGTGGGCCATCGGCCATGCGTCGGAGGGCGAGACGCCCGGGTCGCCGAAGAGCTCGCGGCAGGCCTGGACGGTGGCGCTGAAGGGGTTCCACTCGGCGATCGGTTGCAGCCAGGACGCCATCTGGGAGGAGTCCACGAAGGCGTTGGAGATGAAGGTCACCGGGAAGAGCCAGATCAGCCCGCCCGAGGTGGCTGCCTCCGGGGTGCGGACCGACAGGCCGATCAGGGCGCCGATCCAGGTGAAGGCGTAGCCGAGGAACAGCAGCAGGGCGAAGCCCGCCATGATCCTGCCGATGTTGGTGGGCTCCGCGAAACCGGGGCGCCAGCCGACCAGGAGCGCGACGACGGCCAGCACCAGCAGGGTCAGCGCGGTCTGCACGAGATCGGCCATGGTGCGGCCGGTGAGCACCGCTCCCCGGGCCACGGGCAGGGAGCGGAAGCGGTCGATCAGCCCCTTGTGCATGTCGTCGGCGATGCCCGCGCCGGCACCGGCGGTGGCGAAGGTGACGGTCTGCGCGAAGATGCCGGCCATCAGGAAGTTCTTGTAGACGTCCGGGTCCGTCGAACCGCCGATGCTCATCGAGCCGCCGAAGACGTACGTGAAGAGGACCACGAACATGATCGGCTGGATCAGTCCGAAGATGACCATTTCGGGGATCCGGCTCATGCGAATCAGGTTCCTGCGGGCGATGACCAGGGAGTCGCTCACGGCGCTCATGCCGCCCCCTCCTTCCGGGCCGTCCGGTTCTTCCCTTCGGGGCCGGCGGCGTCGCCGCCCTCCTCCTCCGCCCCCTCGGCCGCGTGACCGGTCAGGGAGATGAAGACGTCGTCGAGGGTCGGACGGCGCAGTCCGATGTCGTCGATCTCGACCCCGATGGCGTCCAGCTCGCGGATCACCTCGGCGAGCAGCTTGGCCCCACCGGTGACGGGGACGGTGAGCTTGCGGATGTGGTCCTCGACGGAGACCTCGCCGTGGCCGATGCCGGCGACGCCGTAGCGGGCGAGCACGCCCCGGGCTCCGGGGATCATCTCGGGCTCGTGGACGACCACCTCGACACGCTCGCCGCCCGTCCGGTCCTTGAGCTGGTCGGAGGTGCCCCGGGCGATGACCCTTCCGTGGTCGACGACGCAGATGTCGTGCGCGAGGTGGTCGGCCTCCTCCAGGTACTGGGTGGTGAGGAGCAGCGTCGTGCCGCCCGCGACGAGCTCCCTGATGACGTCCCAGAGCTCCTGCCGGTTGCGCGGGTCGAGACCGGTGGTCGGCTCGTCCATGAACATCACCGGCGGGGAGACGACGAGGGCGGCGGCGAGGTCGAGGCGGCGGCGCATGCCCCCGGAGTACGTCCTGGCGGTCCGGTCGGCGGCATCGGCGAGGTGGAAGCGTTCCAGCAGTTCGGCGGCCCGCTCCTTCGCGGCCCTCGCCTTCATCTGGTAGAGCTGTCCGACCATCTGGAGGTTCTCGCGGCCGGTGAGGTACTCGTCCACGGCCGCGAACTGGCCGGAGAGGCCGATCGAGCGGCGGACCTCGTGGGGATGCTTGAGGACGTCGATCCCCGCGACGACGGCCCTGCCGCTGTCCGGTTTGATGAGCGTGGTCAGGATCCGCACGGTGGTCGTCTTCCCCGCGCCGTTCGGGCCGAGCAGCCCGAGGACGGTGCCTTCCGGCACATCGAGGTCGACCCCGTCCAGAGCTCGTACGTCGCCGAAGGTCTTCACCAGCCCCTCGGCGTATATCGCGCCTGGCATGTGCATTCTCCCGGGAAGGGAATCGGGCGTTTCCCACCGATCCTAGGATTTCCGACCGGACCGTGCCCGGCGAACCGGGGAACCCGGGTGCGGGCCCCGGGTGCGGGAGGGCACCCGGGGAGGAGGGGCCCGGAGCACGTGGCCGGGGCACAAAAGGGGCACGAGGGCCCCGGGTGCGGGGCCGGCCGCGGAAACCGTGCGGGCCGGGTCAGCCCAGCACCGTGTACCCGGCGTCCCGCAGCGCCTGCTCCACCTCCCGGCAGTGCTCCGGCCCCTTGGTCTCCAGGTGCAGCTCGACCTCCGCCTCCGTCAGGCCCAGCCGCGGATCGGTCCGCACGTGGCTGACGTCCAGGACGTTCGCGTCGACCACCGTCAGGACCGCGAGCAGGGTGGCCAGCGCCCCCGGCCGGTCCGTCACGCGCAGCCGCAGGCTCAGATAGCGGCCCCCGGCCGCCATGCCGTGCCGCAGGATGCGCTGGAGCAGCAGCGGATCGACGTTCCCGCCGGAGAGGACCGCCACCACCGGCCCCTGGAAGCCCTTCGGGTCGCCGAGGATCGCAGCCACCGGGCTGGCGCCCGCCGGCTCGACCAGGAGTTTCGCCCGCTCAAGGCAGAGCAGCAGCGCCGAGGAGAGCTGGTCTTCGGAAACCGTGCGGACCTCGTCGACGTACTCCCTGACCAGGGCGAACGGCACGTCGCCCGGCCGCCCGACCTTGATGCCGTCCGCCATGGTCACCGGTGATCCGATGGACACCGGGTGCCCGGCCGCCAGGGACGGCGGATAGGCCGCCGCCCCCTCCGCCTGGACTCCGACCACCTTCACGTCCGGGCGGAGCGACTTCACGGCCAGTCCGATGCCGGCCGCGAGACCGCCGCCGCCGATGCCGACGAGGACCGTCCGGACCTCGGGGCACTGCTCCAGGATCTCCAGGCCGACCGTGCCCTGTCCGGCGATGACGTCGGGGTGGTCGAAGGGGTGGATGAAGACCGCACCGGTCTCATGGGCGTATTCCTGTGCCGCCGCGAGCGTCTCGTCGACGACGTGGCCGTGCATCCGGACGTCGGCGCCGTAGTCCCGGGTCGCCGCGACCTTCGGCAGCGGGGCGCCCACCGGCATGAAGACGGTGGCGTGCACGCCGAGCAGCTTCGAAGCGAGCGCGACGCCCTGTGCGTGGTTGCCGGCGGAGGCGGCGACCACCCCGGCCGCCCGCTCCTCGGGGCGCAGCCCCGAGATCCGTACGTACGCCCCGCGGAGCTTGAAGGACCCGGTCCGCTGGAGGTTCTCGCACTTGAGGTGGACCGGCGCTCCCACCAGCGAGGACAGATGGCGGCTGCCCTCCATCGCCGTCATCCTGGCCACTCCGGCCAGCATCTTCTGGGCTCCCCGCACGTCGTCGAGCATCAGCCGGTGCAAGGGGTCTGGTGTACGGAAGCTCATGACAGCAAGTCTTGCAGCCCACGGCCCCCGTGGCCGCCCGGAGGACGAGTGGCGAAACGGGTTTGCGCAGCGCCGGTACGGACTCCGGCGGGGCCGCGTACTCTGTCCCCCACCGACCGACCCCGCACGAGAGAGACCCCCAGCCATGCCCAATTCTCAGGACATGACGACTGCGCTCGATCCCGGTCTCCTCGATGCGCTCCAACACCAGTTGGCCGTCTTCGCCCGCAGGGCCGAGCAGACCCGGCTCGCCGGCACCGGCCAGCTCCGCAACTCCATGGACCGCGCGGCCTACCTCCTGCTGAACCGTCTCGACCAGGAGGGACCGATGGGCGTGAAGGCGCTCGCGGCGGGCATGGGCATCGACTCGTCCACCGTGACCCGCCAGGTCGCCCCGCTCGTCGACACCGGACTGGTGAAGCGGACCTCCCACCCGGAGGACGGACGGGCCGTCGTCCTCCAGCTGTCCCCGCGCGGACTCGCCCGCCTCGAGGAGGTCCGCTCCTCGCGCCGGCAGCTGATGGCGGAGATCACGGAGGGCTGGACCCCGGACGAGCGGGAGTCCTTCTGCACCCTGCTCACCCGTTTCAACGCCGCGCTCTCCGAACGACAGTTGGGACACGCGAGCCACGCGTCCAACGAACCCGCCGCGGATCAGGGACCGGAGTCCGCGCAGACCTCTTGACCCCGCACCCGCGCTGCCCTCAGATGAGGAGGTGCGAGAGCAGCGGAACGGACGGGGCTTCGAACGGGCCTCCCGCGCCCGGGAGTTCCACGTGTTCGTGGCCGGGGCGGGTGGGCGGCTGCTGCACGTCGCGACGCTCCTCACCGCCGAGACCCGCAGCCGGAACCCGTACGCACAGGCCCTGTTGACGGCCGTCCTCGCGCGCACGTTCGCGGTGTGGGACGGGTTGCACGACGACGACCCCTACGACCTGGCGCGCCGCGACCTCGCCGCCCGCTTCGCCCGCGGCGCCTGGCGGTACCACCGGGGCCGGGGCGGAGTGCTCTCCGCGCTCACCCCGCAAGAACGGCTCGTCGTCGTCCTGCGGCTGTACGAGGGGGTGGACGAGGAGCAGGTCGCGGCGCTCCTCGGACTGTCCGGGGCCAGGGTCCGCGCCGTGTGCGCCCGCGCGGTCGCCGCGCTGCGGGAGGCGGCCCGCCGGGACTCCGGGGCCGCCGCATGACCCGCCACGAGGACAAGGAGGCGGCGGTCCGCCGGCTCCTCGACACCCCGCAGCCGCCGGTCCCGGGCGACCTCGCCCTCCGGGCAGCCGCCCGCGGGACCCTCCGGCTCCAACGGGTCCGACGGATGCGGCGGGCCCTGTGGGTCCTGGGCGCCGTCGCCGTGCTCGCCTTCGTGGTGTGGGCGTCGGCGACCCGTCCCTGGGAGGTGCCCCCGGCGGAGACGACGCCGCCCTTCGAAAGCTGGTGACGGTGCCGGGCCCGGTCGCACGGTGGCGGGCCGGGTGCCCCACCCCACCGCGCGGCCGGGGCCCGCTCCGGCCGCGACGGCCGGAGCGGCCCGCACCGCAGGAGCGACTAGCCCAGGGCCTGGCGCAGGTCGGCGAGCAGGTCCTCGACGTTCTCGATGCCCACCGAGAGCCGGACCAGATCGGCCGGGACCTCCAGGGCGGAGCCCGCGACGCTCGCGTGGGTCATCCGACCCGGGTGCTCGATGAGCGACTCGACCCCGCCCAGCGACTCGCCGAGGGTGAAGAGCTGCGCGCGGTTGCAGACCTCGACGGCCGCCTCCTCGCCGCCCTGCACGCGGAAGGAGATCATGCCGCCGAAGGAACGCATCTGCTTGGCCGCGACCTCGTGCCCCGGGTGCTCCGGCAGGCCCGGGTAGAGGACCTGGGTGACCTTCGGGTGCTGGGTCAGCATCTCGGCGACCTTGGCCGCGTTCTCGCTGTGGCGGTCCATGCGGACGGCGAGGGTCTTGATGCCGCGCAGCACGATCCACGAGTCGAAGGGACCGGCCACCGCGCCCATCGCGTTCTGGTGGTAGGCGAGTTCCTCGCCGAGCGCCTCGTCGGCCGTCACCAGGGCGCCGCCGACGACGTCGGAGTGGCCGCCCATGTACTTGGTGAGCGAGTGGACGACGACGTCCGCGCCGAGCGCCAGCGGCTGCTGGAGGTAGGGCGAGGCGAAGGTGTTGTCGACGACGAGCTTCACGCCGGCCTGACGGGCCACCCCGGCGACGGCTTCGATGTCGGTGATGCCGAGGAGCGGGTTCGAGGGGGTCTCGACCCAGATCAGCTTGGTGCGCTCGTTGACGGCGGCCCGGACGGAGTCGATGTCCGAGGTGTTCGCCACCGAGAAGTCCACGCCCCAGCGCCGCACCACCTTGGCGAAGAGCCGGAAGGTGCCGCCGTAGGCGTCGTTCGGGATGACCACGTGGTCGCCCGGCACGAGGAGCGTGCGCAACAGGCAGTCCTCCGCGGCCAGGCCCGAGGCGAAGGCGAGACCGCGACGGCCGCCCTCCAGGGCCGCGAGGTTCTCCTCCAGGGCGGTACGGGTGGGGTTGGCGCTGCGGCTGTACTCGTATCCGCCGCGCAGCCCGCCCACACCGTCCTGCTTGTAGGTGGACACCTGGTAGATGGGCGGGACGACCGCGCCGGTCAGCGGGTCGGCGGTGTTGCCCGCATGGATCGCGCGGGTCTCGAAGCTCTGTGAGGAGTGCTGGTCGCTCATGGTCAGGAGCGTAGTCCCGTGCGCACCCCGCCGCCTCGTCCGTCTCATCGGGTGTCCTGGACAATGGACACATGGAGATTCTCTGGTTCCTGATCGCCCTCGGCCTGTTGTTCGGCGTCATCGGCCCCTTCGTGCTGCGCCGACGGGGCGGTGCGATCCAGCAGGTCGCACCGGACTCGCCGGACGCGGCCGACCCCGAGGCCTACGGATTCGTGCGCCAGGAGGCGCTGGACGTACGGCTGCCGGGCGCGGACCAGGACCTCCTCGACGTGCTCGACGTGGTGCAGGCGACCCAGGACTGGCGGGCGGCTTCGCAGCTGCTCGCGGGCACCCCGAAGGAGGGCGAGGTGCGCTGGCAGCGCGTCCAGGCCTTCGCGGGGGCGGCCTCCCTCGAACTCCAGCAGCAGCCGGGCACCGGCGGGGCGTGGCTGCGCGCCTGGCGGTCGGAGTCCCCGAAGGACGCGGGCGGCGCGGCCGTGCACGCCGAGTTCCTGGTGCAGCAGGCGTGGCGTTCCTCGTCCACCGGTACCGATGACTTCCGGATCATCCTGGAGGAGGCGCTGAAGGTCACCGAGGAAGCGGCGCTGCTGGCCCCGGGCGACCCGGTGCCGTACGTCACGCAGCTGGCCGTGGCGCGCGGACTCGGCTACGGCCACGAGCAGTTCGACCAGGTGTGGGCGAAGGTGATCGACCGCGCGCCGCAGCACATGGGGGCGCACTTGGCGGCCCTGCACTACTGGTGCGAGAAGTGGCACGGCTCCCGCACCGAGGCCGACCACTTCGCGACCACGGCCGCGGCGCGCGCCCCACGAGGCTCGCTCCTCGCCGCACTGCCGCTGTTCGCGGTGTTCGAGCACGTGCCGGACGTGGTGCTGGTGCAGGACTTCTTCCGCACGGCCGTGGTGTCCAAGGCGATGGACGGGGCGCTGTACGCGGTCCACTCGGCCCGCCCCGACGATCCGATGCTGGCGCACGTCCGCCACCTCCTGGTCTGGTTCCTGGTCCGGTCGGAACGCTGGGAGGAGGCCATGCACCAGTTGGTGCGGGTCGACGGACACGTGGGCGCGGTGCCGTGGACCCTCACCACGGACCCGGCAGCGGAGTACACGGTCTTCCGGAACCTGGCGGTCGCGGGCTACGAGGCGAACGGCGGCAGCCCGGCGACGCTGCCGCACTGACCCCGGCCGAACCGTTCCCACCTGCGGAAACGGTATGGACATCCTTCGCCCCGATGATCCATAATCCGGGCTCCCCCCACGACCCGAACGATCACCGCCCGTACGGTGTCCACTCGTACCGTCATCCTCTTTCCCGTGGGGGGAACCTGCCCGATGGGCGCCACCTTGCGCGCGCTGCGCGCCTTCGTCCTGCTCGCCGGCTTCCATCTGCTCGGCCTCGTCCTGCTCGTCCTGCTCGGCGCCCTGGACTGGGCGGCCTACCGGTGGGCCCCCGCCGGGTGGGCGCTCAAGACGTACGTCATCAGCTTCCTCCTCGCCGTGCCCGTCGTCCGCGGCATGGCGCTGCTGCGGACCCCCCGCGACGAGGGGACCGCGGGCCTTCCCGTCACCGAGGCGGAAGAGCCCCGGCTCTGGGCCGCCGTACGGGAGCTCGCCGAGCAGGTCGGCACCCGCGCTCCCGACGAGATCCGGCTGACCTCCGACATGAACGCGGCCGTCACCGAGGACGCCCGCTTCCTCGGCCTGCTCGGCGGCACCCGCCGCCTCTACCTCGGCCTGCCGCTGGTCGCCGGCCTCTCCGAGGCCCAACTGCGCGCCGTACTCGCCCATGAGCTCGGGCACTACGGCAACTCCGACACCCGGCTCTCCGGGATCACCGAACGCAGTCGCGTCCAAGTCGCCCGGACCATCGCCCAGTTCGAGGAGAAGTCCGACCTCAAGATCGCCAAGGAACGGGCCCGGCAGGAGCGGAAGTCCGCCAAGCGGATCGCCAAGGGCAAGGCGCCGAAGGAGGTCGACACCACCGGCGTCGGCTTCACGTACCGCACGATGGCCCGGATCTACACCGCGTACGGCCGCTTCTCGATGCGCGCCACCCAGAGCACCTCCCGCCGCCAGGAGATCGCCGCCGACCTGGCCGCCGCCCGGATCGCGGGGCGCGACGCCACCGCATCGGCGCTGCGCGTGCTCCCGGCCCTCGGCAACGCCCACGAGTTCTACCTGAGCTCGTACGCGACGCTCGGGGTGGAGTTCGGGATGCTGCCGCCGCGCGGGGAGGTCTTCGGCGGCGTGCGCCACCTCCTCGACGCACGGGCGGGGGAACTGACCGGAATGCGGGACGAACTCCCCGCCGAACCCGCCTCGCCCTACGACTCCCATCCGCCGACCGCCGAGCGCGTCGCCGCCATCGAGGCACTGCCCGACGACGGCCGGACCGCCGCGGAGGACCACCCGGCCTTCGCCCTGTTCCCCTCCCCCGAGACGGTGCTGTGCCGCGTCGAGGACGCCACCCTGGCCCCGGAGGCGCTGCAGATGCGGCGCCTCGACTGGCCGGACCTGGTCCACGAGTCGATGACCGCGATGTACGTGCGCGACACCGAGCCGCTGCGCTCCGCGGTCGCGGAACTGCCCCGATCGGCAAGGGGAGCGGACCCGGCCGGCGCCCCCGCCCCGGACGGCGGGGCCGGCGCCCCCGCCCCCGCGGACCGGGTCGGCGCACTTCACGCCCAGGTCGAAACGTTTCTTGACGCCGTCGACGCCGGCGCCGTATGGGAGCTGGTCGACCGACTGCCCAAGTCCGAACAGGCCGCCGCCGCAACCGGCCGGGCGGCCCGCGAATTCGCCCGGTCGTCCCTGCGCCGCGAACTCGCCCGCCTCGTGACCACCGTCCTCACCGCGGACGGCCGGGCCCGCTGGCAGATCTCCTGGTCGGCCGCCGCCCGGTTGCGCCTGCCCGAGGGCTGCGCGGAACGGCTCCCGGCCGCCCTGGACGCGGCGATCGCCGAACGCCCGGACACCGAACCGCTGCGCAAGCTGCTGGCCACCGCCTGACCCTCCCCGGCAGGTCCCCTCACCACCCCCGCACCGAGAAGGCTCCGCATGCCCCGTCCCATCCCCCTGATCGCCGTCACGGTGTCCGTCCGCTCCCGGTGGAAGTCCCGACGGCCCCGATGGACCACCGGCCCACAGGCCGCCGGGGCCTCCCGCGCCGTGGCGCCCGGCCGCCTCCCGGCCGACCGGCCCGGCACCGACCGCAGCCGCCCCCGCAGCCCCCGTCGGAAAGCACCCGTCGCAACCGCCCGCACCGTCGAAGGCACGTCATGACCGTACTGCTCTGGATCGTCCTGACCCCGATCGCCCTCTGCGTGGCGGCCGTCGCCCTCGTCTTCCTCGTGGCGATCGTGCGCGGCTTCGCCCAGGACGTGCGGACCGACCCGGACGTCGATCCGCAGACCGGGGAGGACGCGGCCCGTGCCGCCGCGCTCGGGCTGCTGCCCGCCGAACGGCAGCACCTCGAACTGGCCGCCCCGCTGCCGCCCGCCCTCTCCGTCGCACTCGCGGCCGCCCGCGCCGGCGACTGGGCACCGGCGGCAGAACTGCTCGACGCCACCGCGACGGCCCGCGACTGGGAGGCCCGCACGGCGCTGTGCGAACGGCTCGCCGACCTGGCCGCCGAGGAGGACGACTGGCTGCGGGGCTGGGAGGAGGCCCGGCCGAACGATCCGGGCGCCGCGCTGGTGCGGGCCCGCGGGACGGTGTTCCTGGCGTGGAACGTACGGGGCGCGCAGCGGGGCGCCGACACGACCGCGGAACAGGCCCAGGGGTTCCGCCGGGTCCTGGAGCGTTCCCGGGCCGAGCACACCCGTGCGGTGGCACTGGCCCCGGCGGACGACCCCTCCCCGTACGTGGCCGAGATCTGGACGGCCCTCGGCCTGGGGCTCTCCCACGAGGAGGTGCGCCGGATCTGGCGGGAGATCACCGACCGGGCCCCGCACCACTACGAGGCCCACTTCACGGCGCTCCAGTACTGGTGCCGCAAGTGGCGGGGATCCGCGGAGCTGGCGCGGGCCTTCGCCGTGCGGGCGGCGGCCGGGGCACCGGCCGGCAGTCTGATGACGGTGTTCCCGCTGATCGCGCACTTCGAGCACGACGACTCGGACGACACGGACGTCGACCGCACCCCGGAGATGTTCGCCGCCGTGGACGCGCTCCTCGCGGACGTGGCCGCCGCCGCCCCGGAGCACCCCCGCCTGTCGGAGGCCCGACACCTGCTCGCGTACTACCTCTGGCTGCAGGACCGCACGGAGGAGGCGATGAAACAGTTCCGGCTCGTGGACGGCTACGTCGGGGCGCTGCCCTGGCGTTACAAGGCGGACCCGGCCGGGGAGTTCTGCCGGGCCCGCGACGCCTGCGCGGAGCAGCTCGCGGACGGGGAATCGCAGCCGCCTCTCCCGCGTTGACAGGACTGCCGAACGTCGAGGAGAGATGCAGCATGTTCCTGTCCCGCACCCCCGTCCTCCCCACCCCCGAGCAGGCCCTGCCCGGCCGGTCGGAGCCGGAGTTCTCCGTCCCCGAGCGCCACACCGTTCTCGGCAACCCCCTGCTCGGCCCCTACCCGGAGGGCCTGGAGGTCGCCGACTTCGCCCTCGGCTGTTTCTGGGGCGCGGAGCGCAAGTTCTGGCAGACCGACGGCGTCTGGACGACCCTCGTCGGCTACCAGGGCGGTCACACTCCGAACCCCTCGTACGAGGAGGTGTGCTCCGGCCTGACCGGCCACGCCGAGGCCGTCCGCGTGGTCTTCGACCCGTCGAAGGTGTCGTACGCGGCGCTCCTGAAGCTCTTCTGGGAGTCCCACGACCCGACCCAGGGCTTCCGACAGGGCAATGACGTGGGGACCCAGTACCGCTCGGCGGTCTACACCCACTCCCCCGAGCAGGCGGCGACGGCCGAGGCGTCCCGGGAGGCCTACCAGAAGGTCCTGACGGGCTCCGGCTACGGGGAGATCACCACCCAGGTGCTCCCGGCCGACGGGACCCGCCCCTTCTACCCGGCGGAGGGGTACCACCAGCAGTACTTGGACAAGAACCCGGCGGGCTACTGCGGCATCGGCGGGACGGGCGTGAGCTGCCCGATCGGCGTCGCGAAGGCGGAGGGCTGAGGCCCCGGCCCACCGGTGACGCCCAGGGG
>NZ_JBHYMF010000116.1:0-21624 GCF_042742855.1 Streptomyces sp. NPDC058877
GGTCGGCGGGGCGTTGCCCGGCCAGCCCGGCCCTCAGGCCGCCGACGAGGTCGTTCTGGCCCTCGGACCAGGCGTGGTCGTCGCCGCAGGTGTGAGGTCTCTCGCCCAGTCGTTCAGTCGACCGATCACTGATGAGGCGGGCACCCTGGCTGGTTGCCGCGGAAAACCGACCCGGGCGGGTCAGTTTGCGATACGAGCCGCCTGCTCGCGGAGTTCTTGGGCTTCCGGGACTCCGTCGTATCGGCGCAGGCGGACCCGCATGTCTTGCAAGGCGGCCTGGACCTTCACGGAGCGGATGCCGTCGGCGCAGTCGAGGAAGTCGCGCCAGGTGGCCAGGGTTCCGTCGACGTCACCTTGGCGGAGGCGGACGCCGCCGAGGTCGGCGAGGACGATGGCGCGGGTGCGGCGGCGGTCGAGGCCGTGGATGTCGAGGGCGAGGTGGAAGTGTTCCTCGGCGGCGTCGAGGTCGCCGAGGCGGGAGAGGATCATGCCGGATTCGTGGGCCCAGCGGCCGGGGGAGTAGTGGGCGGCCCAGGAGTCTCCGGGCGCGGCGGCCGGCTTGCCGATGGCGGTCTCGGACATGGCGAGGTGCTTGGTGGCCGTGCGGCGGTCGTCGTCCTGGGCGGCGGCGTTGGCGAGGGTGGCCTCGTAGTAGGCGACGGCGCGCGGGTTGTCGAGGTGGCGGCCGTAGTCCACGCAGGCTTCGCCGAGCTGGACGGCTTCGGCGCGGTAGCCGAGGTCGACGCACTGCACGGCGAGGCCGCGGAGAGCCGTCGCCGACAGCTCCGGGTCGCCGGCTTCGGCGGCCAGGCGGAAGGAGTGGGCGTAGTAGCGCTGGGCGAGTCCGCGCAGTTCGAGGGTGTCGCCCTCGTCCTGGGCCATCCAGCCGGCGAGGTGGACGAGCTGGGAGGTGGCGGCGAACAGGTCGCGGCCCGTGGCTTCGGTGAAGCGGCCCTCCAGCCAGGGGGCGACGTCCTGGGTGAGGTAGCGGACAGCCAGGTGACGGGCGTGCCCTCCGCCGAGTTCGGAGGCGGAGTCACCGAGGGCCTTGACCATGTGGCGTACGGCGGCCACCTCGCCCTGGCCGACGCGGACGGCTCCGGGAAGGGCGGTCTTGGTCCGGCGGGTGATGCTGTCCATGTCGGGCAGGCCGAGTGCGGACAGCGCGTATCCGCTGGAGGCGAGGATGAACTCCCGACGTTCCACGTCGCTCCTTCCCAGATGCAGGACTGATGCCACGGTATCCGTGTGGAGGGCCGCAGGCATGGGCTCTGGGAGGTTGATCGCCTCCGGGTCCAATGCCAGCACCTGCGCGATGTAGGGCCACCAGTGGCCGGGCGTCCGCTCGCCCTCCATCCACCGCCGGGCATGCTGACGCTGCAGACGGCGCGGGTCACCGCATTCGGCGAGTCCGAGTGCCCGCGCCAACTCCGAAGGGCCCCAGCCTCGTTCCTGGCAGGCCCGCTTGATCATTTCCGCGACGGCCGGGTTCCTCGGCACCCCGTCATCCTCCCCACCTGGATTACGCGGGATTACGCAGGACTACATCCTGGGCCCTGTCCGGGGAGTGCGGCCCGTCGTTCACTGAACATCACCCCGCAGATCTCCGAATGGCTCGAACAGGCCCCGTTCAGGGCCTGTTGGCGCCTGCCCGGATACGTGAGAGGACCCGATGGTGGAGATGTCCACGGACAGCGCACGGACCCGCACGATCCCGCCCCCGGCGAAGGCCCGGTGCCGCTCGGCACCCTGCCGTACGCGAGGCGGCTCGGTGAGCCGTTCCCCGTTATCCGACCCGCTGGAGACGGCCCTGAGCTGGATCTGGGCCCTCGGCACGGCCGCCGGGCTCGCGACGGCCGGCCTTCTGGCCCACACCGAGCACTCCTCCGCGCAGGTCCCGTCGGCGCAGCCGACGCTCAGCGCCGAGGACGTTCCGTCGGCCGACGGTCCCGTGTAGGCCCTCCGGCCTCGGTCTGTCCTCCCCGGCCGGGGCCGGAGCCCACCCCGTTCGCCGCAGGCCATCCACGGTGCTTTACCGACGTATCCCCTTTCCGCATCACCCGTGAAGGAAAGCCGATGTCCAGTCCGTACAGCAGCGACACGTATCCCCTCCCCGTGTCGGTCGCGTTCAGCGGCCCCGACAACACCGGGAAGACCAAGCAGATCGGAATCCTCGCCCGGCGCATGGGCCCGGCCGCGACCTCCGCGGGCCCGCTCGACCACTACGACCCGCGCTGGGCCGCCATCAAGGCCGGCGGCATGGCCCGCTGGTGGTTCGAGACCGGCCCGATGGAGGAGGTCGCCGACGTCCTCGCCACCTCCTACCTCGAACGCTCCCGACACCCCTTCTCCGCACCCGTGCGCCTGCTGGACCGGGGCATCCCGATGCTGGAGGCGTCCGTCGCCGCCACGGCCGCCGTACGGGAGGACCTGGACGCCGAGCAGGCCGCGGACCGGGCCCGAATCCTGCTGGCTCCGTACACGACCGACCTGCGGGCCGCCGAGGAGGACGAGCACGCCCTTGTCCTCCTGCACTGCGACGACCCGGAGGAAGGCACCCGCCGGAGCCTGGCCCACGAGGCGACCGTCACCGACACCTATGCGGCGTACCAGCGCCACCTCCACGAGCAGATCAATCGGCTCGTCGACGACGGACGCTTCCCGATGGCGATCCGCATCGGCGACCGGCCCACCGTCGCCGTCCAGGACGAGGTACGTCGGCTCCTGGCACCCCTGCACCCGGACGTGCCCGGCCGGGCCCTGGCCGGAGTCCACGTCACCGCACTGGGCGGCATGTCGGAGAGCGGCAAGAGCACGGCCGGCGAGTACCTGCGCACCCAGCACGGCCACGCCCGCCTCAAGATCGGGTACCTCATCGAGGACGCGGCTGGCCGGGCCGGGATCCACGACCCGTACAAGCTGGGACCGGTCGTGCAGGCCGAGCTGATCGTGGACGCGCTGGACCGCTTCTGCCAGGCCCACCACTTTCTCGACTCCGTCAGCATCGAGTCGCTGCACGACGTCGACTCGACCGTCGAACTCGCCCGGATGCTCGGACCCCAGCTCACCATCGCCTACCTGGACGCCTCCGAGGCCACCCGCACCCGGCGGGGCACCGCCGGCGCCCAGGACGTCGCCGACCGCGACCTCCTCAAGAGCGCACGGGGTGCGGACAAGATCGCGCCCCTCGCCCACGAGGTCATCGCCAATGACGGGCCGCGCCTGGAGCTGGAGCGGCGGCTGGACTGCATCGCGCTCGGCCGCCGCTGGCCGGAGCACCAGCCCTCCACCATGCCGGTCAACGCGCTCGGGCTCCCCGTGCATCTGGAGTCGTACCTGGCCGAGTTCCTCGACCGCACCACCGGCCTGCGCCCGCTGATCGACCTGCTGGTCGTCACCGGCAGCGGCGCCCGTGGCAAGTACCAGCACGGCTGGAGCGACCTCGACGTCCTCGTCATCGCCGACGCCTCCTCCCTAAGCGAGATGCGCCAAATTCTCGCGGACCTGGAAGCAGAACTCGGCGGGGTCAAGCTGGGCATGACCGTGCTGACCCGGGCCGAGTGCCGGGCCGGCGCCGTCACCTCCCGGCTCCTCCACGTCCTCGCGCTCATCGGCAGCGGGGCGCTGGTCCCCCTGTGGTCCACCCCAGGACTGGCCCTGCCCGCTCCGGACGCGGCCACCGACGTCGCCGTGAGCCTGCGCGACGGCATCCAGGCCGCTATCGAGATCCGCCGCCAGCTCCTCAAGGGAACCCCCGACCTCCGCGCCCTCTACAAGGTCACCGCGCTGCTCGCGAAGATCCAGCTCCGCTTCAGCGGGATCGAGTGCCCCTCCGACGGCGACGCTCTCATCGTCCTCCTCGACGCCAAGCAGCAGGACACGGGCCTGGTCGCCACCGCCCGTACCGACCGGCCCGACGCCGAAGCGCTCGCCCGCCTCGTCCTCCAGGCGTGGCTGGACACCCTACCCGGGGAGACACGGTGAGCACTCGACGGTTCTCGACGACGGCGGGCGTCTTCCACAAGCCGGTGGCGTCCCGCGAGCAGGCCGAAGCCGAGGCGAAGGGATGGGCATGGCTCGCCTCACGCATCGCGGTCCCGTCCCTCCACGGGCAGATCGCGTTACCGGACAGGCAGCTCCTCGCCTACGAGGACGTCTTCGCCACCGGCCGGTGCGAGCTGCTCCTGGGAGACGTGATCGCCCTCGTTGACCGTGACCCGACCGTGCAGTCCCGCCTGGACCGCCTCGTGGACGGCGTCTGTGCCGATCTGCGGGCGGCGGCCGAGGAGACCGGGAAGAGCGTGCCGCTGGCAGAATGCGTCCCGGACCTCTACCTCGACCGCATCCGCCCCGGGGGTCGACTGGACCGCTGGTACCTGCGCCGCGACCTGCCGGTCGCCTTGCCCCACACAGATACGACCCTCACCCTGCGGGAACTCGCCGGTTTCACCCTCACCGCCAACGGCAGGCCGCTGACGCTGGATGTCGCCGGCACCATCGACAACCTCCGTGATGCCCTGGCCCCCGACCGCTGCCTGCGCGCCGGCTTGACGCAGGGCGATCCCACGGAACCCAACATCGCCGACCCGTTGTGCTGGCTCGACTTCGAGTTCGCCGGCCGCAACACCGTCGCGGGCGAGGACGCCAACCTGCTCTGGTACCTGATGGCGCTGGGCGGCTGGCTCGTCCCCCGCTACCAGCCCGACGTGTACGCCCGCACCCTCCGCCTCGCCCTGCCACCCCTGACCCGCCCGCGCATCGAGCACCTGGAACTGCACCGGAGCAGTCGGCACATCGACGTCCAGTACTCCTGGAACACCGGCCCCGGCCGCGCCGCGGCCCTCACCCGCGCCCTGGACGGTCTCCGCGGCGAGCACGGCGGTGGCCTTGAGGAGATCCGGGCCTTCCTCGCCCTGCGCATTCTCGGCGTCATCCCGCCTTCCCGCCTGACCGGACACGACCTCCTGCTCGTCCTGATCAAGCTCGCCGAGAGCCAGGACCCGCACACGACGGCCCACACCTTCTTCACCACCACGCAGGCCACCCACTCCCACCCCGGTGAACGGAGCAGCAATGTCCCTACACCTGCTTGAGACCCCTCTCCAGGCCCGGCCGCTCCAGGGCCGCAACGCCCTCGTCACCGGCGGCGCCACCGGCATCGGCGCCGAGATCGGGCGGGCGCTCGCCACCGCCGGAGCGACCGTCGCGGTCAACCACCTCGGCCAGGACCCGGACGCCCACGCCCTCCTCGCCGCCTTCGAACGCGCGGGCAGCCCCGGGATCGCGGTCAACGCCGATCTGACCGACCCGGGCTCCGTCCGGACCATGGCCGACCTCGTCCGCACCGAGATCGGCCCCGTCGACATCCTGGTGAACAACGCCGGCTCCTACCCCCGCGTCGCCTGGCAGGACACCGACGAGACAGCCTGGAACTACTCCCTCGACGTGAACCTCACCGCCCACTACCGCACCTGCCACGCGCTCACCCCCAGCATGATCGAACGCCGCTGGGGCCGGATCGTGAACATCGGCAGCGTCAACGCCCGCGCCGGCCGGACGAACCTCGTCGCCTACAGCACCGCGAAGGCCGGACTGCTGGGCCTGACCCGCTCCCTCGCCCGCGAACTGGGCCCGCATGGGATCTGCGTCAACACGGTCCTGCCCGGAGCCATCCAGGTCGAGGCCGAGAACGCCCTCCCCGTCCAGCACCGCGCGCGGCCGGAGGACCAGATCAAGCGCCAGTGCGTCCCGCGCCGTGGCCGGCCCGAGGACGTCGCCGCCCTCGTGGCATTTCTCGTGGGCCCTTCCGCCTCGTTCATCACGGGGCAGTCCGTCCACGTCGACGGCGGCTGGCTGCTCCACTGAGACCGTCAACAAGCAAGGAGACGAACCGAAATGATCGAACGAGTCCGCGCCGTCCTCGTCACCCTGGACGACACGATGCTGGTCATCCGCCGCACCAGGCCCGCCATCCCCGAGTACTGGGTCCTGCCCGGCGGCGGCGTCGAACCCGGCGACGAGTCCAGGGAGGCCGCCCTCCACCGGGAGATCCACGAGGAGATCGCGGGAAAGGCCGACATCATCCGCCTCCTCCACACCATGGAGTCCGGCGACGAGCGCCAGCTCTTCTACCTCGCCCGCATCACGACCTGGTCCTTCGACGACCGCACCGGACCCGAGTTCAGCGCCGAAGGCCGCGGCGAATACGCACTGGAGGAGATTCCGCTGACCATGGAGGGGCTCGACGGCATCGACCTCAAGCCCGAGGAGATCGCCCACGTCCTGCGAGGAGCCATCAGCGCCGGAACTCTCGGAGTCGAGGCATCACTCTGAGCTTTCGAGTACGCCAACGCGCCATCAGGGCCGACTCTGAGATGAGCCGGCCTTGATGGCATTCCCTGTACTGCTGGCTCTGCACCGTGCTTCCCGGCGACGGCCGCCCGTTCACAGAATGAACGGGCGGCCGTTCCGAAAATGAACATGGCCGCCGTTCCGAAAATGAACAGGTTGCGGCCTGTTCCCACTCGGAACAGGTTGGCCGATCAACGACGGCGCATGTGTGACGGCTGCTGCACGGCGGCTGGCGCGGCGGCCGACGGGTGCGTCGGGTTGGAGGTGGGGCGGCGTGTGGTGCTGCGGGCCATGGCTGCTGCCTGGGCGCGGGGGCCGGGTGTGTGGCGTTGGCCGAGGCGGTGGATGCGCCAGGTCAGGGCGCGGGCGGGGTTGCGGGCGTCGTCGAGGGTGCGTTGGCCGAGGGCCTGGTCGAGGAGGTTGGTCGGGTTGTGGCCGGCTGCTTCGGCGTCGGCGAGGACGGTGGCGAGGGCGTCCCAGGCGGGGTCTTGGAGGATGCGGTCAGCGTGGTCGGGGGCGGCCTGCTGGAGATGGCGGGCGTAGCGGTGCTTGGTCTGGATGCCCGGGGTACGGCGCGCGAGGTCGTTCAGGACCGGGACGGCGACCTGGGCGTATGCGGTCTGAAGGTGGACGAGGGCCTGCTGAGCTGCTGCTTCCTGCTGTGCGTGCTGGTGGATGCGGTGCCAGTGCTTCGCGAAGGCCACGGCGATGAGGGCGGCGTCCAGCAACATTGCCAACCCGGCGCCGTCGCGTGTCGCGGCGGGGTTCCGCAGGATCGTCTGGACACTGCGGCGCAGGACGCGGGCGCTGTCGAGGTCGGCGGTGATGCGGGAGCGGGTGGCGCGCTCGAAGAGGGCGGCGGCGCGTTCGAGTTCGGTCCTCGCGGCGGCGGGTGCGGTGAGGGGTAGTAGGTCAAGGGCTGCGCCGAGGGCGACGAGTTGGCCTTGGGCGATGTGGTCGCTGCTGTGGGTGAGGTGGTGGGGGATGCGTTCGGTGGCGGCGGTGGCCTGGTGCCAGGGGTCGGCCGGCCGGGCGGTGGCCGGTTCGGGTGTGGTGTTGGTGAGGTGGTGGCGGATCTTGGGCAGGGAGAGGTCGCCGGCGAGGGTGGAGCCGGAGAACCAGACCGGTTCGCCGTTTTTGTTGAGGTCGCCGGGCAGGGCGACGCTGTAGCCGAGTACGTCGCCGGACGGTCCGGTCTTGGGGCGCACATTCACGCCGGTCGCGTCCAGCAGGGCGAAGAACTCGGTCTCGGTGGAGGCGGCTGCCACGGCGCGGCGGACGCGCGTGCGCAGGATTTCGCGGGTGGTGGTGTCCTGGCCCTGGCGCTTGGCCTTGAAGTGTTCCTTGCTGGTGGGGCGTTTGGCGGCGGTGCCGTCGCCGGGGTTGAGGCGTCGGAGTCCGAGGTCGGCTTCGATCTTGCGGGCTTCGCGTTGGACGGCGCGGATGTCGTGGTCGCGGCGGGGGCGGCGGCCGTCCTGGCGTACGAGGGTGGCGGCGATGTGGATGTGGTCGTCGGCGTGGCGTACCGCGACCCAGCGGCAGGCTTCCTCGTCGCCTTCGGGGGCGATGCCGGCGGCGGCCACGATCCGGCGGGCGATGTCCGCCCACTGGGCGTCGGTCAGGATCGGGTCCTCCGGGGCGGCACGGACCGGGCAGTGCCACACCGTGGTCGTCGGGGCCTTGTCGCCGAGCATCTTCACGGGCTGGTCGAGCTGCGCGGTGAGCTGGTCCTCGACGTCCCTGGAGTTGCGGTGGGGGCTGCGGCCGGGGTCGGGGGCGAAGCCGTTCCAGGACGCCACCAGGTGCGGGTCGGTGTGCTCGTTGGCGGTGCCCGGACCGTAGAGGTAGCCGATGAGGCGACGGGTGGCGCGGGCGCCCTTGCCGAGGATGATCTTCGGTATCACGTGGTCACCGACCCGAGATCACCTGGGCGACGACCAGGTCCACATCGGCGATCGACGCCTCGACCCGGTCCAGCAGCCTTTGCACGAGGTCCAGCGCGGGCCACGCGCCGTCCTTGTTGAGGTGCCGGGCGAGCTGGTTGAGGTTGCCGCCGATCTTGCCGAGCTGCCCGTTGGTGGCCATCAGTGCCTTGACCATGGCCCGGTAGTCGGCGACCGCGGCGGCGGGGTCGTCGGAGCGGGCGGCGGCGAGCGAGGTCTCGGCGACGTAGCCACCGACCGACATACGGCTGAGGCGGGCGGCTGCCGCGAGGAGGGCGAACTCGTCATCGCTGTAGCGCGGGTGGACGCGCTTCTCACGCAGCGTGGGTTCGCGAAGACGGCGGCGCGGCGCGGACGGCTGTGTGGCTTCTCCCCGAGTCGGCTCCCCCGAGCCGGCCGACACCGGTGCCCCCTCGGCGCCGGACGCCTCCGCCTCCCCCGGGGCGGAGGCCGGGTAAGGACTCCTTACCCGACAACTTGCTGCGCGGTCGAGGCCGGTGGTCGTCTCCTGCTGGGTGGTGGGGAGTTCGTGGTTCGGGTCGTGCATGGGTCGGTTCTCCGCGGGTGCTTGGCTGTGTGCGGTCCCGTGTCCCCGTGCTCGGTTGCACGGGGACACGGGATGCGTCGGAGGGCGGGTCAGGGCGCTGTGAGGGTCAGTCGGTGCCGGCGGGGGAGGCGGCTTCGTTCAGTCCGCCGAGTGGTCCGGCCTCGAAGCCGTCGTCCGTGGCGTGCTGGGCCTGGCCGGTCCGCTCGGCCTGCAGTCGGTCGCGCAGGGTGCGGGCCCGGGGCAGGCCGATCCGTAGTTCGCGGCGCAGACCCTCGGCGGTCAGCTGGTCGTCGGTCCAGTCGGCGGTCAGGAGTCGGGCTTTGTCGAGGAGGTTGGCGTCGGTGCGGCTGCGGTCGGCGGTCGACTTGGCGGCGTCGGGGACCCGACCGGTCGCTCGGCGCGGTGTGGCTCCGGTCGACTGCGCCACCGTGGCCGACCGAGGCGGTCGGGTGTCGGGAGCCGCTTCGGTTCCTTCGGTCGGCCCCGTGGCAGGTGCCTCGGGGACCTCCACGGGGGCGGACTCGGTCAGCTGCTCCGAGGCCGATTCGGGCCGGTCAGGCGTCGACCGTAGGGCCTGGTCGCCTACCGACCGGGCAGAGGCCGCTTCGGGGGAGTCGGCCGACTCGGGGTGGTGGTGCAGCACCTTGGCCACGAGGTCGGATCCGAAGTAGATCGACCCGACCGGGAGTGAGGTCGCCAGCAGGACGAGGGCCCAGTTCGCGTAGCCCAAGTCGGTCAGTCGGCCCCACTGGATCGAGTCGGTGTGCAGGGCCGGTACGAGGCCGTGCACGTAGTTCAGCAGGAGGCTCGCGATCGTGTAGGTCGCCAGGACCCGCAGCGCGAACGTCCGATCGGCACCGGTCAGCACGAGCGTGGCGATCAGCGCGAGGGCCATCAGGCCGTCGACGACGATCGGGTAGAGGAAGGCGGCGGTGGAGTCGGCGCCGATGGCGCGGGCCACGTCGGACAGTGCGTTCCACGAGACCCGGAAGGCCATGAGGACGACGGCCACCAGGCCGATGACGAGGGCGATGCGTCCCGCGCGGCTCATGCGCCGGCTCCCGGCGGGTGCGGGTGTTCGGCGAGTGTCGCCGGCATCGGCGCGTCGCTTGTGGTCGTCGTTCGTGGTGCCGGAGGCGAACCGCGCGATACCGGCGCGGACGCTGCGCATGGCTGCCGGGAGGCTTGGAGCAGGGAAGTGCAAGGTGGAGGGCTCCAGGGATGGGTGTGGCCACCGTGGGCGGCCGTGATCGGTGGGGACTCGTCCCACCCGTCCCGCCGCTGGTCAGGGCAGGTACGGGTGGGGCGGTGATGTCGAGTCGACTCGTTGCGGGTCGGTGACTCGTCCCCGCGCTGACCTGCGCGGGGACGGGTGGGACGAGTCGGGGAGGGTCAGGCGCCGGGCTCGGCGGGGAGGGTGGGGGCTGCCTCGGGCGGGCAGTAGCGGGTCCAGGCGTCGGTGAACTGGGCGCGGGTGAAGCCCTTGGCCTGGGTGCCGCCGGGGAAGCGGCGGTTGGCCGACTTGATGCCGTAGTCCTGGAGCAGGATCTGCAGGCCGCGCGGGGTGAGCCCGTGAGGGCTGTGCTCGGCCCAGGGTGCCTCGGGGTCGGCGTTGAGGATCTCCAGGAGGCGCCCGGTGCGGAGTGCCGGCTGGTCGCCCTCGGAGGCGAAGGCGCGGCGGATGTCGGCGAGGATGCGGATCTTCAGTCCGCCGTCCTCGTCGCGCCCGGCCTCGTAGTCGGTCATGGCCGTGCACGCGGTGCGGGCCAGGACGGGCCAGTGTCCGCCCGCGAGGTCGGCGACGCTGATCAGCGGCGCCCAGGTGTCGGCGGCGCGGTCCTCGACCGGCATCTTCGGCTCCAGGGCGAGGGCCTTCTCGCGTACGGAGGCGAGCCAGGCCGCCAGCCGCGTGCGGAGCTCGCGTACGGCCAGGTCGTCGCGGCCGTAGCGCCAGAAGCTGACCTTCTCGGTCGCGGCTCGGCGGCGCATGCGGATGACGACCGACCGGTCCATGATCGTGTCGGGGAGGTCTCCGATGCCGGCGAGGGCGGCCATGGCGAAGGTGTCGAACTTGACCACCTCGTGGTTGGGGCCGGTGACGCGCAGGGTGGGCCGGTTGCGCTGGTGGCCGGCGTTGAGCAGGCCGCGCATCTCCTCGTTCTTCTCCGCGACCTTCGCGCTGCCGAAGATCGTGTCGACCTCGTCCACGAGGAGCGTGGGCGGGTCGCCCTCGCCGATCGACCGGAAGATCGCGGCGGCGGAGGCGTTGACCGTGATCAGCGGCTCGTGAACCGCCTCGATCAGGACTTCGAGCAGGCGCGATTTCCCGCAGCGCTTGGCAGGTCCGACCACCGCCAGGCGCGGCGCGTGCTGCCACACCGTCTGCAGGTGGGTCGCCGCCGCCCACAGCGTGGTCGCCGTCAGCGCCTCCTCGCTCGGCATGACGACGTAGCGCCGGATCGTCTCCCGGAGCAGGTCCAGGACCTCTACGCCCTCCAGGTCCGTGGCGGGCGGTGGTGCGGTCGGCTGGCCGGGGATGGCGGGCGGCGGCCACTCGACGGGAAGCGATGGCGTGTTCGGGGTGGCTTCGTCCATACTGGACATCGAGCTCCTCAATCTGCGGGCCATACGGGACGGCAATCCCGGCCGTGCAGCTAGTCGTTCAGGGATGGGCGGCGTGAGGTTTGCGCTTTGAGCCCCTTGGTGTCGCAAGCACCGAGGGGCTTTTTGCATGTCGGACCGCAGGGATCCGGTACCTCTACCAGTATGCGCTATGCATAGCTGCTTTGCAAGCGGCAGAACGTGGTGTACTGTTTAGGTTGCTGCGAATTGCAGGAACATGCTGCGTCAGGAAGGAGGGGGCAATGTCCGACGACGATCACGAGGACGCGCCCGAGGGCGTCCTGCTCAAGGGCGAGGACAACGCCGCCCAGCGGATCAAGGCCGAGCGCGAGCGACGGGGCTGGAGCACCACCGCGCTCTCCGACCGCCTCAACGAGGCCGGCTACGAGATGAACCCGTCGGGGGTGTGGCGGATCGAGAACGGCAAGCGCCGCATCAACCTCGACGAGGCCATCGGCTTCGCCGAGGTCTTCGGGGTGTCGCTGTCCAACCTCGTCGGCCCGCCGGCGCTGGCCGCCGCCGGCCGCGCCATGGAGCTGATCGACACGGTCGTGGCCGCCAGCGCGGCCGCTCAGAGAGCCCAGCACGCGTACCGCCGGGTCAACGCCGAACTCATCGCCTACCTCGACGAGCACCCGGACATCCGCGAGGAGGCCAACGCGGTGGTCAGCAACGCCATCGCCGAGAGCATGATGAAGATCAACCAGGAGGAGTTCGGTCTGCCGCCCCAGCCGTAGCCCGCTCCTCCGGCCGCCCTGGACCGCAAACCCCAGGCCCGGCCAGCCACGCGCCCATCTCATCCCTGAACGACACGGCCCGGCTGGGGTTGCCGCCCCATCAGTCGAGGCCAGGAGAGGACCCTGCTTGCGCCAGACGGCGATACCCCATGCCTCCGCACAGTCCCGCACGGTGAAGGAGGTGAACAACAACGACCGCCTGCTCACGGTCGACGAGGCCGCCGAACGCCTCGGCACCGGCGTCCGCTTCATCCGCCGACTCATCCAGGAACGCCGGATCCGCTACGTCAAGCTCGGCAAGCACGTCCGCATCGCCGACAGCGTGCTGACCGCGTACATCGAGGAGCGGACGGTCGAGCCCGTCCGCACCCGCCGTGGTGGCTTCGGGCTGGTGGCCTGAGATGACGCGATCTCGCAGGAAGGCCCCCCGCCGCAGCTTCGGCGCGATCCGCAAGCTGCCCTCAGGCCGCTACCAAGCCCGCTATCCCGGAGCGGACGGCATACTGCGCGCCGCGCCGCAGACGTACGAGAGCAAGCGCGAAGCCGAGCTGTTCCTCGCCCAGATCCAGGCCGACCAGGCCCGCGGCGACTGGGTCGACCCGGCCGCTGGCGAGGTGCTCTTCGCCGAGTACGCCACGCGCTGGATCGACGAGCGCGGCGTCGCCGCCACCACCGACGAGCTGTACCGGCGGCTGCTCCGCCTCCACCTGGAGCCGACCTTCGGCGACCAATGCGTCAACGCCATCAGCCCGGCCAAGGTCAGGACCTGGCGCGCGGAGCGGCGGAAGGCGACCGGTGCCACCACGACCGCCAAGTCCTACCGGCTACTGAAGGCCATCATGCAGACGGCCGTCGAGGACGAGCTGATCCGGCGCAACCCCTGTTCCATCCGCGGTGCGGGGCGCGAGGATGCGGACGAACGGCCCGTGGCCACCGTCGAGCAGGTCTTCGCGCTCGCCGAGGCCATCGGGATCCGCTGGCGGCTGATGGTTCTGCTGGGGGCCTTCGCCTCGATGCGGCCGGAGGAGCTGGCCGAGCTGCGCCGAGCGGACATCGACCTCGACGCTGGCTCGGTCCGGGTACGGCGTGCGGCCCCAGAGCTGAACACTGGACGCCGGGTCATCGGGGACCCCAAGTCCCGTGCCGGTAAACGGGAGATCATGCTGCCCGGCTTCATCCTCCTCGACGTCCGCCGGCACCTGGAGTGGTTCGCCAAGGACGGGCCCGACGGGCTCGTCTTCGTCGGGGAGAGGGGAGCGGCCCTGCGGGGCACCACCTTCGGCCGGAAGTGGCGCAAGGCCCGCGACGCGGTCGGCATGCCGAAGGAGTTCCGCTTCTACGACCTGCGCCACACGGGGAACACCCTCGCCGCCGACACCGGCGCCAAGCTGAAGGACCTGATGGTCCGCGCGGGTCAGTCGTCCGAGCGTGCGCAGCTGATCTACCAGCACTCCACCAAGGAGCACCAGCGCAAGCTCGCCGGTGACATCGACGCCACCGTTCGCAGCCAGCTCGCGTCGGCGGATCGTGGGGCGGGCACCAGCGCGACCGCCACCGTCCGCAGGATCGTTCCCCCGCTCGCGGCTCCTTCTGGAGCGGCCCGGCGGAGGTGAAGCACAGGGGTGCGGTCCCGGAACCAAGCCGGGGCCGCACCCCTTGGTATGTGGCGCAGGTCACTTGAAGTGCGTCTCGGGATTCGAGACGGCTCGGTGTCCGGTGGCCGCGAGTGACGATTCGGCGCCCAATCTGACGCCCCGTTACGGCACTTATGGCACGCGAATGGCACGCGGGCCCGGATAGGTCTAGACAACAAACAAGCCCCAGGTCGCTGACCTGGGGCTTTGTCGTGGAGCGGATGACGGGAATCGAACCCGCGCTATAAGCTTGGGAAGCTCATGTTCTACCATTAAACTACATCCGCGCAGCGGCCGGATTACCCCTGCCGCATCGTTGCACACTGTACCCCATGCGCCACTTGAGGCGAAGTTCATGCCGTCGGCGGTGCGGAGTGCCGTCTGGAGGGTGTCCCCTTCATCCCCTAATGTGGCTCCTCGTCCACCACACGTGTAGGGGAAGGGACTTGATGGCTTCGATGGAGCGCACCGTCGTCCGTTGTGCCGAAGGGCATGTGTTCAGTACCGCCTCGTTCCCGCTTCAGCAGCTCGGTGCCGGGCGGATCGGGCCCGGGCGGCTCATTCGGTGTCCGCGGTGCGCGCGGTTGCGTCATGCGGTGCCGGTGGAGGCCGGGCGGCACTGAGCGCTGAGATGCCGGGCGCGGGCGCCTGCCGATTGGGGCAGGTCCGCGCCCTCTGCGTATCGTGGGGTCGTGCTTCTCTCAGACAAGGACATCCGGGCCGAGATCGATGCCGGGCGGGTGCGCATCGACCCGTACGACGAATCCATGGTGCAGCCGTCGAGCATCGACGTGCGTCTCGACCGCTTCTTCCGGGTGTTCGAGAACCACCGCTACCCGCACATCGACCCCGCCGTCGAGCAGCTCGACCTGACGCGCGAGGTCGAGCCGGAGGGCGACGAGGCGTTCATCCTGCACCCGGGCGAGTTCGTGCTCGCTTCGACCTACGAGGTCATCACCCTCCCGGACGACATCGCCTCGCGGCTGGAGGGGAAGAGTTCCCTGGGGCGGCTCGGGCTCGTCACCCATTCGACCGCCGGGTTCATCGACCCCGGTTTCTCCGGGCACGTGACCCTGGAGCTGTCGAACCTGGCCACCCTGCCGATCAAGCTCTGGCCGGGGATGAAGATCGGCCAGCTGTGCATGTTCCGGCTGAGTTCGCCCGCGGAGTTCCCGTACGGGAGCGAGCGGTACGGCTCCCGGTACCAGGGACAGCGGGGACCGACGGCCTCCCGCTCCTACATGAACTTCCATCGGACTCAGGTGTGAGGCGGTCGCAGGCATGAGTGAAGTACGCGAGAACCTGACGTACGAGGGCTTCGGCAACGCCGTCCGCGAGCTGGCCCAGACCATCGCGGACGACGGCTACGAGCCCGACATCGTGCTCTCCATCGCCCGCGGTGGCGTCTTCGTCGCCGGTGGTCTGGCCTACGCCCTGGACTGCAAGAACATCCACCTCGTCAACGTGGAGTTCTACACCGGCGTCGGCACGACCCTTGAGATGCCCGTCATGCTGGCGCCCGTGCCGAACGCGATCGACTTCTCCGACAAGAAGGTCCTGATCGCCGATGACGTCGCCGACACCGGCAAGACCCTCAAGCTCGTCCACGACTTCTGCGTCGACCACGTGGCCGAGGTCCGTTCCGCGGTCATCTACGAGAAGTCGCACTCCCTCGTGAAGTGCGAGTACGTGTGGAAGAAGACCGACGAGTGGATCAACTTCCCCTGGTCGGTCCTGCCGCCCGTCGTGAAGCGCGAGGGCCAGGTCCTCGACGCCTGAGCAGCCGGCGGCCCGGTGAGCCGGGGGTCGGGGACGGGACCCCGGTTCCCCCGCTCCCCGCGGCTCCTCCGCTCAGGTGACCAGGTTGGCCAGCGCCCGGTAGGTGTGCGTGCCCGGGACCCCGTCCAGCGGGCCCGTGTAGCCGCCCGTCTGGGCCAGGCGCTGGAGGGCGACGAGCGTCGCCGCGCCGGGGGCGTCGTCGAGCAGGCCGGAGTAGCCCCAACCGCGTAGGCAGGCCTGGATCCCGCCCCAGCCGTAGGAGCCGAGCAGCCCGTCGGCCGGGCCGGCGTAGCCGCCCAGCCGGGCCATCCGCTGCATCGCCGCATGGGTGTGGGCGCCCGGGACGCCGTCGATCGGTCCGGTGTAGCCGCCGCGCCGGGCGAGTGTCTGCAGCACCTCCTGGTCGTCCGTGGTCAGGACGTAGGCGGTGCCCCGGGCCCCGGGGTGCCCACGTCGGCCATCCGCGAACCGACGTTGTCCAGCGTCCAGCCGAGGTACACCAGGCCGGAGAGCGCGTCGTACCGGGCCACGGACTGGGTGCCGATGCGGTGGCCGCCGGGGGCGAAGTCCTCCCCGCCGGAGAGGTGCGTGGTGGCCATCAGACAGCGGCTGCCGCCGCCGTCGAGGTCCAGGGCCACGTGGCCGGGCGTGCGCCGCACCGCGTTGGCCCACCAGTGGAAGGCGCCACGGGGAGCGGCCGAGTGGTCCGGATGCCCCTCCCCGGACGCCTCCCACGCGTCGTACGCCGTGCCCCGCGAACCGCTCAGGTCACAGGCCCGGAACATCAGGGACTGGCACATGTCGGACCAGTCGCGGCCGTTGTCGAAGCCGGCGTCACCGCCGTCGGTGACGTGCAGCCGGGCCCACTGCTCGGCCCCGGCGACCGTTCTCGTCAACTCGTGCCCCTTTGCTCGGTGATCGGTGCCGGATGTCAGGGAGCGGAGAGGACGCCGAGGTGCGCCGAGGCGAGGATCGCCTCCGACCCCACCAGCTGCGCCCGTAGGACCGGCCGCGTTCCCACCGCAGCGGTCGGCACCGCGCCGTGGCGCAGCCAGGGATCCAGGACGAGGGTTCCGTCCGTGCCCGTGTCCAGGTCCAGGTAGCCGTGCGGAACGGCCGACTTGAGGCCCTGTGACACTCCGAGCCAGATGCTGGGACGGGCCGTCCGGAAGGCGCTGAGGGAGAACCGCACCCGGCGCCCGGGCAACGGCCGGCCGTGGTGCGAGACGAGCGTGAACACCACTCCCGCGGCCGTGGCCCCGGACCGGGCCCGTGCTCCGGTGGCCCGCCACGCATAGCCCGGGGCCCCGAAGGATCCCCGTACCCCGGGGGCGGGCGCCGGCGCGCCGACCGCCTGGGCCGCGCCGCCCGCGCCCAGGGCCAGGCCCGCCAGCAGCGCACCGGTCATCCGCAGGACGGACCGCCGGGACGTCCCCCGTTCCTCGCCGTCGACTTGCTCGGGCACGTGACCTCCTGGAATTCCCTGTGCTGCCGGTCGCACCGCGGACCGGTCAAGACCACCCCACGGCCGGCGCCGGCCCGGCCCGGTGTGATGAGCGGGCTCGCGAGCTGCCGAGGGACCCCCGTCAGTCGATTCAGCACAGGGAGAAGCATTGTCCGAGAACGAGGCACGGCACCGTTGTGGCGGCGACCCGGGCGAGCCGCACGTCCCCTCGGGGATGAGCCGCCGCACCCTGCTGCGCGGAGCGGTGGTCGGCGGGGGCGCGCTGGCCGCCGGCGGGCTCGTCCTGCCCACGAGCGCGTACGCCGTCCCCGCGATCTACAACCCGTTCGCCGCGTACGCCATCACCGGGCCGTGGGACCCGCCGAACCACAACGGAGTCGACTTCGGCATGGCCGTGGGGACTTCGCTGCCCGCCTGTGCCGCCGGAACGATCGAGAACATCCCGTACAACGGCACCGGTGGGCACACCGTCACCATCCACCACGCCGACGGATACCGCAGCCAGTACATGCACCTGTCCCGGTTCCTCCTGGCCAACGGCACCTATGTGGCCGCCGGGAAGGTCGTCGGGCTCTCCGGCGGGGCCGCCGGGGCCGACGGCGCGGGCAACTCGACCGGCCCGCACCTGCACTGGCACGTCATCAACCCCAACGGCGTCCGGGTCAACCCGCTCTCCTTCGGCTCCACGCCTCCTCCCGTCCAGGGGGAGGGGCTGACCCTGCAGAAGATCGCCGGTGCCGGCGGCTACACCGGTCCCCTGGACGGGGTGCCGGGCACCCACACCTGGCTCGGCGTGCAGCAGGTGATGAAGGGCTACGGGTACACCGGTCCGATCGACGGGGCGCCGGGCGGCAACACCTACGCCGCGCTCCAGCGGTTGGCGCAGAAGGGCGGTTACGGGGGCCCGATCGACGGCGTCATGGGCACCAACTCCTGGAAGGGCGTCCAGACCGTCCTGCGCCGGTTCGGCTACACGGGGCCGATCGACGGGGCGCCGGGCAGCAACACCTGGGCGGCCCTCCAGCGCCTCGCCAAGCTCGGCGGTTACACCGGTCCGGCTGACGGGGTGCTGGGTTCCCTGTCGTGGAAGGGCGTGCAGAAGGTGCTCACCGGCTACGGGTACACCGGTCCGATCGACGGGGCGCCGGGCACCAACACCTACGCCGCGCTCCAGCGGATGGCCCGGCTCGGCGGCTACACGGGTCCGATCGACGGCGTCCCCGGCACCCACACCTGGGCCGCGCTCGCCAAGCTCGTCTGACGGACCGGACCGTCTTCGTCCGCGATCCGCCCTCCCCGCCGGTCCCGCTCAACTATCTTCATCGTGAAGCGTCGCAGGGCTGCCGCAGCCCGACGAATCCGCGCGCCTTCCGGCGGCCCCGACCGCCCGGAGTCGAGGAGGACGATGAGGATCCGCAACGGGCTGCGGCGGGTCGCGGAGCTGCCCACGACCAGGGCCGGCGTCGAGCGGGCCTTCTCCTACTTCACCGTGGGGGTCCGTCTCGGGACCGTCGCCCAGATGGTCCCCGCGGTGCGGCTCGGTGCGGGGCGGGCGCCCGACGAGACCGCCTACCTCGCGTGCTGGGGCGCCGCCGCCCTGGCCGCGGTCGCGGTGAGCGCGGCGACGTTCGTGCGCCGCCGGCCCCTGGGCACCGTCGCGTCCGTGCTCGACTTCGGGCTCGCCTGCGCGCTGCTGGTCCTCGGTCCGCTGGTGCTCGCGCCCTGGGACCGGTTCGGGACCTGGACCGCCTTCCAGCCGGGATACGCACTGTCCGTCATCATCACGGCCGGCGGGGTGCGGGGCTTCGGCGTCTGGGCGGGCAGCCTGCTCGCCGTCTCCGTCTGCTACGTGCTCTACCTCGGTGGCGACGTCGAGGGCGACATGGTGCCGACCGCGGTCGGCAACGTCCTGACCTACGTGGTGTACGCGCTGGTGGCCCGCATGTTCTTCGGGTACACCCGCCGCATCGCCCGGGACGCCGACGCCTCGCGCGCCCGTGCCGCCGAACTCGCCCGGCGCGAGGAGGAACGGCGGGCCCAGGTGATGATCCACAACGGCGTCGCCGTCATGCGGCTGTTGACCGAGCAGGGGGACGCCGTCTCGCGCGCCCGGCTCGTCGACCAGGCGGAGGTGGAGCTGCGGCGGATGCGCTCCTATCTGCGCGGAGGGGGCCGGGACGGGGCGGGCCCGGACGCTCCGGGCGGGGCGGCCGGCCCGGACGGGGTGCCGGGGGGCGGCCCGCGTGCGGAGGGGGACGGCCAGCGGGTCGCGCTGGTCCCGATGGTCCGACGGGTGTGCGAGCGCTTCGCCGACCTGAACGTCGTCGCGTCGATCGAACTGGGCACCGGCCTGAGCGTCACCGCCGCGCAGGCCGAGGCCCTGGAGCGTGCGCTGGGGAGCCTGTTGCTGAACGTCCGCGTGCACGCCCGCGCCCAGCAGGTGGTGGTGCACCTCGACGAGGAGGAGGGCGGGGGCTGGACGTTGACCGTGCACGACGACGGGGTCGGCTTCGACCCGTCGTCGGTGACGGCCGGGGTCGGGCTGCGCGAGGTGGTCGTGGGCGAGCTGCGCCGACGGGGCCTCGACGTGGGGATCGCGTCCGCGGTGGGCGAGGGGACGACCGCGACCATCAGTGCGTGCCCGGGGCCGGAGGACCGTCCGGTGCGGCTGACGGTACGGGCGGCCTTCGCGGAGGCGCCGTGAGGCCCACGGTGGCGGTCGTCGACGACGCGTCGTTGATCCGTGAGTCGGTCGGCCCGTTGATGCCCGGCCTCGACGTCGTCGCCGCGGTCGCGACGGTGGAGGAGTTGGTGCGCCGCGGCCCCGTGGTGGACGTCGTCCTGCTCGACCTCCACCTGGCCAACCTCGAACGGCAGCCCGACGTCCGCCAGGGCGTCGCCGCCGTTCGCACCCTGACCCGACGCGGCTACCGCGTCTGCGTCTACAGCCAGGAGGAGCGCCGGTTCGTGCTGGCGGCGTGCCTCGCGGCCGGTGCGAGCGGCATCGTCTCCAAGGCCCTGCCCCGGGACCGGGCCGAGCGGCTCTTCCTCGACGTCGCCGGCGGCGGCACCGTCGTTCCGACGGCGGTCGTCGGCATCCTCGAAGTGCTCGTCCGACGCGACTGCATCACGCTGTTGAGCGAGCGTCAGCGCCAGGTCCTGCACGGACGGGCCCGCGGACTGAGCTATGCCCAGCTCGCGCGGGAGCTGTTCGTGAGCGAGTCGACGCTGCGCGGTTACTGGTTCGACCTGACCAGGTCGCTGTCGGAGTCGTTGCGGAGCCTGACGCCGGGTGAGATCGAGCGGGCCCTGGGGCTCGCGCCGGGTGACCTGCTGGAGTTCTGGGCCGACGGGACGACGGACCGCAAGGACTGGTGGCGGATCGGCGGTGGCCGTTGAGCACCGGGCAGGGACCACCGAAGCGAGGAGCCCCCCACCGCGTGCGGTGGGGGGCTCCTCCGGGTCCGTGCGGACGCCGTTACAGCGTGCCCAGTTTGATCAGGCTCAGCAGCGCCACCAGCTGGATCGCCGATGCGCCCAGCGCCTTCGGCCAGGGCAGGTCGTGCGAGCGGCTCACCATCACGGTGAAGAGCGCGCCCGCCGCCAGCCAGGTCGCCCAGCCGATGATCTGGACGAGACCGTTCTCGCCGCCCAGGAAGAGCGCGAAGAGCAGACGCGGCGCATCAGTGATCGACATGATCAGCATCGAGAGGCCGATGGTCGGCTGCCAGGAACCGTCACCGCCCAACTGGCGGGCGAGGGTGTGGGTGACCGCGCCGAGGATCAGACCGCCGACCACGAAGCCGAGCGCGGTCATCAGGACGTACGGGACCGCTGTCGACAGGGTCGCGTTGATCGCTTCCTCGCGCGCCTGGTCGAAGCCGAAGATCGCCAGGAGCCCGTAGAGGAAGGTGACGGACAGCGCCGGGCCCCAGACCGCGTAGTCCCGCATCTGCAGGAACGTGTCCGCCGGCCGCAGCACGATGCCGCTCAGCAGCTGCTTCCAGGGCAGTCGGGGCCCCGTCGGGCCGGGGGCGCCGGACGGTCCGCCCTGGCCGTACGGGTCGTCCACGCTGAACATCTGGGTGTGGCCCGGGTTGTTCGCCGTCGCCGCGTGCTGCCGGGGCTGCTGGCCGTACGGTTCGCCGAAGTACTCCGGTTCGCCGTGGGACTGCTGCGGTTGCCCCTGCTGCCCGTACGGCTGCGTCTGTTGCTGCTGCGGCGTCTGTTGCTGCCACTGCTGCTGCGGGTAGGGCGGCGGGGCCGCGTTGTACCCGTACGGCGCCTGCTGCGGTTGTTGTTGCGGGGGGCGGTTGTCCCGGCCGCGTCCGTTCCTGAATCCAGCCACGTCATCGAACGTACCTGCTTCGGCTGTGGACTCGCTCCTTTGCGGCTGACCTGTGACATCCCCTAGGGGGCGTCGGGGGCGTGACGGGGGCGCGGGGGGAGTGCGGGCGGGCCGTTTGCGGGGCGCGGGGATCCCGATCGGGCGGAGCGGTTCCCACCGGCCCCGGCCCCGTCCCGCTGCGGACGTGCGCGAGGGGGC
>NZ_JBHYMF010000117.1:0-21548 GCF_042742855.1 Streptomyces sp. NPDC058877
CCCTCATGCTGCGCTGCGGCCGTGTCGGCCGGTGTCGACGGAGGGCCTCAGCCGGTACCAACGAAGAGCGCGAGGAGCAGCCACACCACCGGCGCCGTCGGCAGCAGGGAGTCGAGCCGGTCCATGATGCCGCCGTGGCCCGGCAGCAGCGTGCCCATGTCCTTGATGCCCAGGTCGCGCTTGATCATCGACTCGCCGAGGTCGCCGAGCGTCGCGCTCGCCGCCACCGCGAGGCCGAGGAGCAACCCCTGCCACCAGGCACCGTCGTCGATCATGAACTGCATGCACAGCGCGCCCGCGGCCATCGCGAACGCCACCGCACCGAACAGGCCCTCCCGGGTCTTTCCGGGGCTGATCCGCGGGGCGAGCTTGTGCTTGCCGAAGCGCCAACCAACGGCGTACGCCCCGGTGTCGCTGACCACCGTCAGGATCAGGAAGGTCAGCACCCGCTGCGGTCCGTCGTCCGCGGTCAGCAGCATCGCCACGAAGGTCGCCAGGAACGGCACGTAGAAGGCGGCGAAGACTCCCGCCGTGACGTCCTTCAGATAGCCCTCGGGAGGTTCCGTCATCCGCCAGACGAGCACCGCGAGCGCCGTGAGGGCCATGGCCACCCAGGCCCCTTCGGCGCCCCGGACGTAGCCGGCGACCACCATCGCCGCGCCGCCGACCGCGAGCGGGACCAGCGGAGCCTTGATCTCCTTGCGCTCTTGGAGGCGGGAGGTGAGCTCCCACAGTCCGACGACCACGGCGACCGCTATCACTCCGACGAACGCCGGCTTCCAAATGAACAGCGACGCGATGATGACGGCTCCGAGGCCGACCCCGACCCCTATGGCCGCGCCCAGGTCGCGGCCCGCGCTCTTCTTCTGCCGCGGCGCCATCGGGGCGGGCGGCGGAGGCGGGGTGGGGCTGGACATGGGCTCCTGTGGGTGCTCGTGCGGCGTGTCGTCACGGAACAGGGGACCGCTCTGGTGAGCGGCCCCCCGGCCGTGACCGTCCTGGAATCCGCCGGCGGGAACGTCGGGCACGATGGGCATGGGCCGAGTCTGCGCCGCCTGATGCCGATCGTATGCGGGACCCGCCGGGGCAGGCCCCTGGTCGGGTCCCCCACGGCCGGAAGCGGCCGGGGCACCCCAGGAAGAGTCGTTCATCAGACCTCGAGCAGCTCGGCTTCCTTGTGCTTGAGCAGCTCGTCCACCTGCGCGACGTACTTCGCGGTGGTGTCGTCGAGCTCCTTCTCGGCACGGCGGCCCTCGTCCTCGCCGACCTCGCCGTCCTTGACGAGCTTGTCGATGGACTCCTTGGCCTTGCGGCGCACCGAGCGGATCGAGATCTTCGAGTCCTCGGCCTTGCCCTTGGCGACCTTGATGTACTCCCGGCGGCGTTCCTCGGTCAGCTCCGGGAACACCACGCGGATGATGTTGCCGTCGTTGCTCGGGTTGACGCCGAGGTCCGAGTCCCGGATCGCCTGCTCGATGTTGCGCAGCGCGCTCTTGTCGAACGGCGTCACCACGGCCATGCGCGGCTCCGGAACGGAGAAGGACGCCAGCTGGTTGATGGGGGTGATGGCGCCGTAGTAGTCAGCCACGATCTTGTTGAACATCGCCGGGTGCGCACGGCCGGTGCGGATCGCGGCGAAGTCCTCCTTGGCGACCACGACGGCCTTCTCCATCTTCTCCTCGGCCTCGAGGAGGGTCTCTTCGATCACCACTTGCTCCTGCGTGTCGTCGCGTTGTGTCCTGCACGGTGTACGACCGGCAGGGCTCTGTCCATCCCCTTGCGGGGCGGTTCCCCGGTTCGGGTCAGGCCCGGGTGCCCTGGTCGCTCACGAGCGTGCCGATCTTCTCACCCTTCACCGCACGCGCGATATTGCCCTCGGCGAGCAGTTCGAAGACGAGGATCGGGAGGCTGTTGTCCCGGCACAGGGTGATGGCGGTGGCGTCGGCGACCCTGAGGTCGCGGGAGAGCACCTCGCCGTACCCGAGCGCGTCGAACTTGACCGCGTCGGGGTTGGTCTTCGGGTCGGAGTCGTAGACGCCGTCGACTCCGTTCTTGCCCATGAGGAGGGCCTCGGCGTCGATCTCCAGGGCCCGCTGGGCAGCAGTGGTGTCCGTGGAGAAGTACGGCATGCCCATGCCCGCACCGAAGATGACCACGCGGCCCTTCTCCAGGTGGCGCACGGCACGCAGCGGAATGTACGGCTCGGCGACCTGGCCCATGGTGATGGCGGTCTGGACGCGCGAGTCGATGCCCTCCTTCTCCAGGAAGTCCTGCAGGGCGAGGCAGTTCATCACCGTGCCGAGCATGCCCATGTAGTCGGAGCGGGCCCGGTCCATGCCGCGCTGCTGGAGCTCGGCGCCGCGGAAGAAGTTGCCGCCGCCGATGACCACCGCGATCTCCGCGCCGTCGCGGACGACCGCCGCGATCTCACGCGCGATGGCGTGCACGACATCGGGGTCGACGCCCAGGCCGGTACCGCCGGAGAAAGCCTCTCCGGACAGCTTCAGCATGTAGCGGCCGGCCTTCTTGCCGTTGTTGTCGTCGCCCTGTACGGCGCGCTGGTTCATGGATGTCTCCTCGTGCACATACGAAGGAGGCCATTGCCCTGGGTCCTCTCGGTATCCCGTACGGCAATGGCCTCCTCGTCAGATCTGCGATCGTCCTGCGCGTGCGCGGACGACTGCCTCAGACCCTACCGGGGTCCGGTGCCCGTCGCGTTCGCGTACGGACTCAGATGCCGACCTTGATGCGGCTGAAGCGCTTCAGGGTGACACCGGCCTCGTCCAGGATCTTCTGGACGGACTTCTTGTTGTCAAGGGCGTACGGCTGGCCGAGCAGCGTGGCGTCCTTGAAGAAGCCGTTGACGCGACCCTCGACGATCTTCGCGATCGCGGCCTCGGGCTTGCCCTCGGCGCGGGTGGTCTCCTCGGCGATGCGACGCTCGGACTCGACGACCTCGGCCGGGACGTCCTCGCGGGTGAGGTACTTCGGCGCGAAGGCGGCGATGTGCTGCGCGATGCCCTTGGCGACCTCGGCGTTCTCCTTGTCGAGCTCGACGAGGACACCGATCTGCGGCGGCAGGTCAGGCATGGTGCGGTGCATGTACGCGGTGACGAAACCGTCGGCGTACTGCGCGAAGCGGTCGAGGACGATCTTCTCGCCGAGGTTGGCGTTGGCCTCGTCCACGAACGCCTGGACGGTCTTGCCGGCCTCGATCTCGGAGGCGAGCAGGGCCTCCAGGTCGGCCGGGGAGGTCGCGGCCACGTGGGCGGCGAGCGCGTTGGCGACGGCGAGGAACTTGTCGCCCTTGGCGACGAAGTCCGTCTCGCACTTCAGCTCGACGAGGACGCCGGAGGTGTTGTCGTCGGCGATGAGGGAGACGACGGCGCCGTTCTCGGCGGAGCGGCCCTCGCGCTTGGCGACACCCTTCTGGCCCTTGATGCGCAGGGCCTCAACGGCCTTGTCGACGTCGCCGTCGGCCTCGTCCAGGGCCTTCTTGCAGTCCATCATGCCGGCGCCGGTGAGCTCGCGGAGCTTCTTGACGTCAGCGGCGGTGTAGTTCGCCATGAGTCTGTTTCTCTCTCGAAGTCTGAAAGATCGGGCGGGTCCACGGGTGGACGGCGGGAGCTTCGTGGGCCCCCGCCGTCGTCACCCGAAGGTCCTGAAGGACCGGAAGGGTCAGGCCTGCTCGGCGTCGGCGGCCGGAGCCTCAGCCGCCGGGGCCTCGGCCGCCGGGGCCTCAGCCGCCGGGGCCTCAGCGGCCGGAGCGTCGGCGGCCGGAGCCTCGTCAGCCTTCTTCTCACCCTCGAGCAGGTCGCGCTCCCACTCGGCGAGCGGCTCGCCGGCAGCCTTCTCGCCCGGCTTCGAGTCGCCGGTCGCGGCGCCGGAGCGGGCGATGAGGCCCTCGGCGACGGCGTCGGCGATCACGCGGGTGAGCAGGGTGACGGAGCGGATCGCGTCGTCGTTGCCCGGGATCTTGTAGTCGACCTCGTCGGGGTCGCAGTTGGTGTCGAGGATCGCGACGACCGGGATGTGGAGCTTGCGCGCCTCACCGACGGCGATGTGCTCCTTCTTGGTGTCGACGATCCAGACGGCGCTCGGCACCTTCTGCATCTCGCGGATGCCACCGAGGGTCTTCTCCAGCTTGGCCTTCTCGCGGGAGAGGACCAGGAGCTCCTTCTTGGTGAGACCCGAGGCGGCGACGTCCTCGAAGTCGATCTGCTCGAGCTCCTTGAGGCGCTGCAGACGCTTGTAGACGGTGGAGAAGTTGGTGAGCATGCCACCGAGCCAACGCTGGTTGACGTACGGCATGCCGACACGCGTCGCCTGCTCGGCGATGGCCTCCTGGGCCTGCTTCTTCGTACCGACGAACATGATGGAGCCGCCGTGCGCGACGGTCTCCTTGACGAACTCGTAGGCGCGGTCGATGTACGACAGCGACTGGAGCAGGTCGATGATGTAGATGCCGTTGCGCTCGGTGAAGATGAAGCGCTTCATCTTCGGGTTCCAGCGACGGGTCTGGTGACCGAAGTGGACGCCGCTCTCCAGCAGCTCCCGCATCGTGACGACGGCCATGGCCGTATCTCCTTGGGTTTCTCGGTTGTGTTCCTGACACCCCGGCGCGCCATGCCGCGAAGGACCGAAAGGCGCTACCGCCCGTTTCGAAGACGAGTGGCGGGGCGTGCGAAGTCGACTCGGTGACCCGAGTCGCCATAGGAAGTGTACGGGACCCCAGGAGCCGTGGGTGACGAGCTTCTCCACAAGCGTCGAACAGTCCACAGAAAACGTCCGATGCCGTCATGAACCAGACGCGTCGGGGAACCTCCCTCCATGAACCTGATCAGCCTGCTCACGGCCCTGGCCGTCTTGTGGCCGGTGGGTCCGCCCCCACCGGAGGTCCTCCGCGGCTGGCGGCCACCACCCGGCCCTTACGCCGCCGGCCACCGCGGCATCGACCTCGCCGCCGCCCCGGGCACTCCGGTCCTGGCCCCGACCGCGGGGACGATCACCTTCGCCGGCCCGGTGGGGGGTCGCGGGGTCCTCACCCTCACCCTGCTCCGCTCGGGCGCTCCACCGCTGCGGACGACCTTCACCCCGGTGACGCCCCTGCTCCCCACCGGGACGCGGGTGGCAGCGGGCACCCGGATCGCCGAAGTCGCCGTGGGTTCCCACTGTCCCCGCACCTGTCTCCACTGGGGCCTCCTCCGGGGCTCCCGGTACCTGAACCCGCTGCTCCTGATGGGACGGGCCCCGTCGCGCCTCCTGCCCGTCGTCGATCGGGAGCGATCGGAAGGGGGAACCGGGCGCCGCCGGGCGCCCCGGGGCTCTCTCCCCCGGAGGGGAGGGCCTGCGGGGCTCACGGGTCCGTAGAAGGGGCGGCGACCGTGGCGAGCCGGGGGACGGGGCACAGGAAGGGAACACTCCGCAAGCATCGGCACGGGCGACGGTTCGCCGGGAGGGTCAGGCCGGGGGGCCGCCGACGCCGTGGAGGGCCATGTTCACGGCGGCTTCCGCGATGTCCGCCGGGTCCTCGGCCGCACCGAGCTCGATGCGTCGGACGGCGGCGTCGACGACGCCCTGGAGGAGCATGGCGCCCAGACGGGGCTGGGGCTGCCCCAAGGCGGCCAGGGCTTCCACGACCATGGTGACGAGTCCACCGTGCGCGGCACGGATCTTCTCGCGGGCAGCGGCATCGAGTTCGCTCGCCGAGATGGCGACCACCGCGCGGTGACGCCGGTCCCCCACCAGTTCCAGCTGGGTGCGGACATACGCCTCGACCTTGTCCTCCGGCCCGTCGGCGGCGGCCATGGCGGCCTCGACCTCAGCCGCCCAGACGGGGAAGTCGACGGCGCAGAGCTCCTCGACGACGGCGGCGCGCGATCGGAAGTACTCGTACACCGACGAACGGGCGAGGCCCGTGCGCTCGGCGAGGGCGGGGAAGGTCAGCGCCTCCGTCCCTCCCTCGGACAGCAGGGATCGGGCGGCATCCAGCAGGGCGCCGCGCTGCATCGTCCGGTGCTCGGCCACCGAGGCCGCTCGAATCCTGGGCACCGCTCCACTGTACGACCGACCCGTGGCGGTCAGCGCCCGACGTCGGCGAGCTTGGCGCGGAGCTGGAGGACGGACTTGGTGTGGATCTGGCTGACTCGGCTCTCGGTGACGCCGAGGACGTGACCGATCTCGGCCAGGGTCAGGCCCTCGTAGTAGTAGAGCGTGACGACGGTCTTCTCCCGCTCGGGGAGGGTGTTGATGGCCCGGGCTAGCAACCGGCGGAGCTCGCGGTCCTCGGCGACCTCGACGGGGTTGTCGGCAGCCGTGTCCTCCAGGGTGTCCATGAGCGAGAGCCGGTCCCCGCCCTCACCACCGACGTGCAGCAGCTCTTCCAGGGCCACCACGTTCGCCAAGGACAACTGGCTGAAGACCGCGTGCAGTTCCTCCAGCGTGACGTCCATCTCCGCGGCGACCTCGCTCTCGGAGGGGGTGCGACGGAGACGGGCCTCCAAGGTGGCATAGGCGCGTTCGACATTGCGCGCCTTCTGGCGGACCGAGCGCGGAATCCAGTCCAGGGCGCGGAGTTCGTCGATCATGGCGCCACGGATGCGGGTGATGGCGTAGGTCTCGAACTTGATCGCCCGCTCGACGTCGAACTTCTCGATGGCGTCGATGAGGCCGAAGACCCCGGAGGAGACGAAGTCGGCCTGCTCCACGTTGGACGGCAGCCCGACGCTGACCCGTCCGGCGACGTACTTGACGAGCGGCGAGTAGTGCAGGATCAGCTGCTCCCGCAGCCGCTCGTCGCCCGTGTCCTTGTACGAGCGCCACAGCTCGTCGAGCGAGGTCGGTGCGGGCGGTCGCACGGCGCCCCGGGCTGCTGGGGGCACCGCAGCGCGGTCAGACCCGGAGGTGTGCTGGGGCATGCGTTGCCTTGAGCCGTTCTGCTGTCGGGTGTGTCGGTGTGGGTGTCCTGGAGGGAATTCTGGTGAGCGTAGCGTGAGTGAACCGTCGCGGTGCGCGAACATCGGCGGATCGCGCCGCTCCGAGTGGACGCGGTCGATCGCATCTTCGAACCCGGGCCACGGCACGCGTCGGCCCCCCGGGTGCGGCCGAGAGAACTCGATTGTTCATCCCCATCACCCTTTCACCCGAATGCTCCAGGTCAAGTACCGCCTCGCCGCGCGTTCGACGGTTCTGTGGCGGTGTTCGTCAATCGCCAGCCTTCCCCGTGCCGCACGACGAAGCCGAGCGAATGGAGTTCGTACAGCTTGGCAAGGGTGTCATCGGGCGTGGTCCCTGCCCGGTGGGCGATGACGGTGGCGGGGGTCGGACCTCCGGCAGGAATCGCTTCGAGGACGTGTGCGGTCGAGGCTGCGAGGAGGTCGCGGGGCAGGACGGGACCCCGCCGGACGGGAGCGAGCTCACCGATGCCACCGACGAGTTCGACGATCTCCTCGACATCGGTGACGAGAGTGGCGTCGCCGCGCAGGAGTTCGTGGACGCCGGCGGAGAGCGCACTGGTGACGGGGCCGGGGACGCCCATGGTGTGGCGGCCGAGCCGTGCGGCTGCACGGGCGGTCACGAGGGAGCCACTGCGGTGTTGCGCCTCGACGACGACGGTACCGCGGGTGAGGGCGGCGATGACCCGGTTTCGGAGGATGAAGCGGCTCGGGGTGGGATGACTGCCGGGCGGCAACTCCCCGAGGACGAGGCCTTGTTCCGCGATGCGCTGGATGAGCTGGTCATGGCCGCGGGGGTAGGGGCTGTCGACGCCGCAGGCCAGGACGGCAACGGTGGCCCCGGAGGCCGCGAGGGCACCTCTATGTGCGGCTCCGTCAATGCCGTAGGCGGCCCCGGAGACGACGGCCCAACCCTTCTGGGTGAGACCCGCGGCGAGCTCGGCGGCGGTGTGCGCACCGTACGGGGTACAGGCCCGGGCCCCCACGAGCGCGACCGAGCGCAAGGCCCAGGTGCGCAGGTCGGCGGGGCCACGGACCCAGAGCCCGATGGGGCGGGCGTCACCGAGGTCGTCGAGTTGCCCCGGCCACTCGAGGTCGCCGGGGACGAGGAAACGGCCGCCGAGCGCATGGACGGCGTCGAGGTCGTGCGCGGGGCGGGCGGAAGCGGCACGGAGGCGCCAGGAGGCGAGGCGCTTCGGTCCGGTGCCGGGGAAGCACGCGGAGGAATTGCCGTCGCCCTCCGCAAGGAGGCGACCGAGGAAGTCAGCGGCGCCGTACTGGCGGAGCCATCGCCCGGCGTGTTCGTCACCAGGCTCGACCGCGTGGCTGAGGGCGGCGCGGGCCAGCCGTTCATCAGCGGGGGCGGGCACGGTGGGGATGGTCATGGGCGCTCCCCCGCTGCGAAGGACGCTCCGCGGGCAACACCGGTGCGGAGTTCGAGGGCGAGGGCCACGTCCTGGCTTCGGGGTCGGTCGTGCCCGGCCAGATCGGCGATGGTCCAGGCGATGCGGAGGACGCGGTCCAGGCCACGGGCGGTGAGGAGGCCGCGTTCGACATCGTGCTCGGCAGCGGCGAGCGCTCCGGGTGCGGCGAGGTAACGGGTGCGGAGCTCGTGCCCGGGGATCTCCCCGTTCACCCGCCAGGGCGTGTCGGCGAGACGGGTCGCGGCTCGGACGCGGGCTTCGCGGACTCGGTCGGCGACGGTGGCGGTGCGCTCGCCCGGGCCGGTGCGGCCGAGGAGGTCGGCACGGCTGACGGGTTCCACTTCGACGCGGAGGTCGACGCGGTCGAGCAGGGGGCCGGAGAGGCGCGCCTGGTAGCGGCGGACGAGGGAGGCGGGGCATTCACAGCCCGCGCCGTACCGGCCGTGCCTACCGCAGGGACAGGGGTTCGCGGCGAGCGCGAGGAGGAAGCGGGCGGGGAGACGGACGACGCCGGCGGCGCGGGCGATGACGACGTGCCCGGATTCGAGGGGTTGGCGGAGCGCGTCGAGCGCCTTTCCGGAGAACTCGGGGGCCTCGTCGAGGAACAGGACGCCCCGGTGGGCCAGGGAGACGGCACCGGGCCGGGGAAGCCCGTTCCCTCCGCCGACGAGGGACTGCATGGTGGCGGAGTGGTGGGGTGCGCAGTAGGGGGCACGGCGGACGAGGGGTTCCCCGGGCGGCAGGATGCCGGCGACGGAGTGGACCGCCGTGGCCTCCAGGGACTCCTGCCGGGTGAGGGGCGGGAGGATGCCGGGGAGCCGCTCGGCCAGCATGGTCTTCCCGGCGCCCGGCGGCCCGGAGAGGAACAGGTGGTGACCGCCGGCGGCGGCGACCTCCAGGGCGAGGCGGGCACGGTGTTGGCCGGCGACGTCGGCCAGGTCGGGCCCTTCGGCATCGGTCGGGTCGGTCACGAGTCCGCTGCCGAGGCCGGCACCCGGGGCGAGGAGCCCGTTGAGCACGCCGTCGGCCCGGCTGTCGGCGACGTCCTCCTCCGGGACGGGTTCACCGCTGAGGACGGCGATCAACTGGCGGAGGCTGCGGATGCCGAGGACGGAGACGCCGGGCACCAGCGAGGCTTCACCGGCGGCCTGTTCGGGAACGACGACCTGGTCGTATCCGGCGTCTGCGGCGGCGAGGACGGCGGGGAGGACCCCGCGGACCGGGCGGACCCGTCCGTCGAGCCCGAGCTCGCCGATGAGGACGAGATCGGCGACGGTCCGGGGGTCGATTCGCTCGGCGGCGCCGAGCACGGCCGCGGCCACGGCCAGGTCGAACCCGGATCCCCCCTTGGGAACGGACGCCGGGCTGAGGCCGACGGTCAGTTTCTTCTGGGGCCATTCGGCTCCGGAGTTCGTCACGGCCGCACGGACCCGGTCGCGGCTCTCGCTGAGGCTCTTGTCGGGGAGGCCGACGAGGGCGAAGGCGGCGACCCCGGGTTCGAGGTCCGCCTGGACCTCGACGACGACGCCCTCGACGCCGACGAGGGCGACGGAACAGGTGCGGGCGAATCCCATCTCAGGCCACCCCCTGGGCATGGGTGAGCACGGGGGCGCCCCTGCGCGGCACGACGATGCCGACCAGGTCGATACGCACGCCTCCGGCGGGGGTCGGGCCGTCGTGGCGGTCGAGCCAGCAGGCGGCGAGTCGGCGGAGCCGCTCGGCCTTGCGGGGCGTCACGGCCGCCATCGGGTGCTCGTAGCCCCCGTCGCGTCGGGTCTTCACCTCGCAGATGACGAGCGTGTCGCCGTCGCGGGCGACGATGTCGATCTCGCCGGTCCGGCCACAGCGCCAGTTGCGGGCGAGGACGTGCATGCCGGTCGCAGCGAGCCGGCGGCTCGCCAGCTCTTCTCCGTACCGCCCGAGGGCCTGGGTCGCGTTCATGCGGTACCACCTCCGTCACCGAATGTGACGGAGCGGGGCGGTGTGCGTGCGGCCCTGTGGAGGGTCCTGGGGCTGTGGAGAACCTCATCACCCCTGCGGGTGATTCCGCCCGGAAGAGCCCGGACGGGGCGCGGTCTCAGCTGCCGGGAAGTTCGAGGTCGCTCTTGTTGAGCTCCTCGATGTTCACGTCCTTGAAGGTGAGGACACGGACCTGCTTGACGAACCGGGCGGGCCTGTACATGTCCCAGACCCAGGCGTCCGCCATGCTGACCTCGAAGAAGACTTCGCCCTGCACCGAGTGCACCTGCATCTCGTAGTCATTGGTGAGGTAGAAGCGCCGCTCGGTCTCGATCACGTATTTGAACAGCCCGACGACGTCGCGGTACTCCCGGTAGAGCTTCAGCTCCATCTCGGTCTCGTACTTCTCGAGGTCCTCGGCGCTCATGGCATGTTCCCCTTCAGCCGTGCGTCCCCCCATTGTGCGCCAGTTGTGCGCGCCCCTAGACGATTTCCGGGGCGAGGTGCACGGGGGCACTCGGAGGTCCCTCGTCGAGCAGTGCGCGCAGCAGCTCGGCGAGTCTGGTCGGGTACACCGTCTCACGGGCCGCCGACAGTTCGGCGGAAGTCCACCATCTGGAGCCCGCGAGACTGCGCGCCTCGAGCTCCGTGAGCGCCTGCGGCCGGGGCGCCTCCTCGCCCCTTCGGGTCCGGGCCAGGTAGTACCACTCGTCCTGGTCCCAGCGGCGCCCGTCGAAGGGGAAGGAGCAGTAGCGCTTCCACAGCACGGGCCCCAGGTCGACCTCGGTGATCCCGGTCTCCTCCGCGAGTTCGCGGCGTGCCGCCTCTTCCCGGGTCTCGTCGCCCTCCAGCCCTCCGCCGGGCGTGAACCACCAGGTGTTGTCGGGGTCCTCGGGCTCGTGGCCGTGCAACAGCAGGATGCGGTCCTCGGGGTCGAGCAGGACGACCCGGGCGACCCGGCGCACCACGGACCCCGCGTCCCGCCCCGGCACGGCCCCCGGCGTGCGCGCGCTCCTCATGCTCCCACCTTCTCCCGCGGACCGGAGCGGGGCCCACCGGGCCGGTGGCGGGTCAGCAGGCCCGCGACGGGGCCGTACCCGGCTCCGAGGAGGATCAGCACCGTGCCGCTTGCGATCGCGGTGAGCAACGGTTCGAAGGGCCCCGGCCGCGAGATGCCGCCCGGAAGTCCGGCGAAGCCCCTGGGCGGTTCCAGGAGCCCCTTGGCGGGCCAGACGACCGCGTCGACCCTGCCGATGACCGTGGAGCGGGGCACGGATCCCTGTCCGGCCTCCTCGATGTGCGTCCGGGAGTCCAGCGAGGTGTGCCGGTCGTCGCCGAGGAGGAAGAGGTTGCCCGACGGAACGGTCACGGAGAACGCCTGGCCCGAGGCGACCGTCCGGCCGCCGGGCCCGGGCCGCAGGTACGGCTCGTCGACCGGCTCGCCGTTCACGGTGAGCCGCCCGTCCGGGTCGCAGCAGGCGACCGTGTCGCCGCCGACGGCGGCGACCCGCTTCACCATGGGTGAGGAACCCCAGAGGGGATCGGTGAAGACGACGACGTCACCGCGCCGCGCCTCGTCGCCGTCGATCCGCTGGGCCAGGATCTTGGATCCGACGTCGAGGGTGGGGGTCATGGAGTCGGTGGGGACCGTGTAGGGCTGGTAGAGGAGGGCTCCCCAGACGAATCCGCCGAGGAAGAGCACACAGCCGACGGCCACGACCAGCCCCGACAGCACGCTGCCGAGGCGGCCGTGGCCGCCCTTGGTCCGCATGGTTCCGCTCATGTGCCCACCCCGTAGGTCTGTCGACGGTCCGGGACGGCACCCTACCCGCGGGTCACTACTCGGCGGTATGCCCCGCGGCCTGCTTCTTCCTGCGCCACAGGACGAGCGGGACGGCGCCCGCGAGGGCCGCGGTTCCGGCGGGGACGGCGGCCATGGCCTTGTTGAGGGCGGGCTGGTCGAAGACGTCGGGCACCGGGAGCGTGGCCCAGCGGGTGACCGGCCAGGCGATCACGACGGCGCGGCCCACGACCTCGTCGTTGGAAACGGTGCCGCCGCCCGGAAGCTGCTGGTGGAAGCGGGAGTCCAGGGAGTTCTGACGGTTGTCGCCCATGACCCAGATCCGGTCCTGGGGGACCTTGATCGGACCGAAGGAGTCCTGGCAGGGCACGGCTCCGGGGGCGAGGTACTCGCTCTCGTCCAGGGCCACGCCGTTGAGGATGACCTTGCCGCCCTCCTTGCAGGAGATGGTGTCACCACCGACCGCAATGACGCGCTTGATCAGGTCCTTCTCCTCGGCGGACGGCATGAGGCCGATGAAGCTGAGGAACTTCTGCGCGATGTTCGGCTTGGGCGTCTGCTGGCCCTCCAGCCAGCCGCCCGGGTCGTGGAAGACGACGACCTCGCCGCGCTCGGGCTCGGAGCCGAACCAGGGGGTGAGCTTGTCGACGAGGACCCGGTCGCCCTTCTGCAGGGTGTTCATCATCGATTCCGAGGGGATCGAGAACGCCTGCACCAGGAAGGTCTTGATGAGGAGGGCGAGCACCAACGCGATGCCGACGAGCAGGGGAAGTTCCTTCCAGAAGGAACGCGGCTTCTTCGGCTCCTCGCCGGATCCGCCCGCCGCACCGTCGCCGTCGCCCGGCGCGTCACCGCCCGGCGGATGCGGCTGCTGGTCGTCCGTCACGTCGCCACCCGTCGTGTCATCGCCGAAGGCCCCGTCGGCCCTCTTCTCGGGCCCATCGTGTCCGGATCGTGCGCCGACGGCCAAATCCCCCACATCCACTCCTCAGTCCGTGCGAACGCCCGCCCCGGGTCAGGGACGGGCCCACCACTCCCATAACGAGCAGAAGTTCCGCAGGGGTCGGGAGCCCGGGCAATCCGTTCAGATTCCGCTGGGACACACTATGCGACGGACCGGACGCCGTCTCGGCACCCGCACGGGCGTCCGGGACCCCGGAGAAGGTTTTCCGCTCCTCCAGGCGCCGCCAGTGCCCGAAGGGCCAGGCGATCACCACGGCGCGCCCGACCACCTGCTCCTCGGAGACGGTTCCGTGCTCCTCCTCGTCGAGGTGGAAGCGGGAATCGGCCGAATCGGAGCGGTGGTCCCCGAGGACGAAGATGCGCCCCTGCGGCACCTCGACCTCGAAGGGGATCGTGGACGGCGGGTTCCCGGGGTACAGGTACGGCTCGTCCAGCGGTACGCCGTTGACGCTGATCCTCCCGTCCTCGCCACAGCAGCGGACGGTGTCGCCACCGACGGCCACGACCCGCTTGATGAGGTCCCGGTCGTCGGCCGAGGGCAGCAACCCGATGAAGGTGAGGGCCTGCTTGGCCTGCTTGATGCCGATCGGATCGTCTGCGGGGGGCTCGACGTCGTGCTGGAGCCAGTTGCCGGGGTCCTTGAAGACGACGACGTCACCGCGTTGGGGGCGGGAGCCGAACCAGGGGGTGAGTTTGTCAACGAGGACCCGGTCGTCGATGCGGATGGTCTGTTCCATCGAGCCGGAGGGGATCACGAACGCCTGGACCAGGAAGGTCTTGAGGACGAGCGCGATCAGCACGGCCACGGTGACCAGGATCGGGATCTCCCGGAGCGCGGAGCGCTGTCGGCGCCGCTTGACCTTGCGGGCGAGCTTGCGGCGCTCGGCCCGCCCGGGAAGGGCGGTTTCCTGTCCGGAGCCGTGGGCGGACCCTCCGGGCGGCCGGCCCCGGCTACCCATGGGCTCCCGCCCCGTGTCCGCCGGTCGGCGGGGCCGGTACGGCGCCGAAGGCATCGGTTCCGGGCACGACGGCCCAGCGTCCGAAGGGCCAGACGATCCAGTCGGCGCGGCCGACGACCCGATCGACCGGGACCATCCCTCCACCGGGGCTGCCCAGATGGTCACGGGAGTCGCTGGACTGGCTGCGGTGGTCGCCCATCACCCAAAGCCGGTCCGGCGGGACGACGATGTCGAAGGGCACGCCGGAGGGCCGGTCGCCCAGCATCACGTACGGCTCCGCCACGGGTTCGCCGTTGACGGTGAGCCGGCCGTCCTGGTCGCAACAGACGACCCGGTCGCCGCCGATCCCGATGACCCGCTTCACGAAGTCGGTCTCGTCGGGTTCGGCGAGTCCGAGGGCTGCCGCACCGTCCTGGAGGAGTCCGGTGACCGGGTTGCCGCGGGGCGGTTCCCCCACGAAGGAGCCGGTGCCGTCGAAGACGACGAGGTCACCGCGGCGCGGCTCGCTGCCGAAACGGTACGCCAACTTGTTCACGAGGATCCGGTCGCCGACCTGGAGCGTCGGTTCCATGGAACCGCTGGGAATCAGGAACGGCTGGATCACGAAGTGGCTCAGGAGCAGGAGGAAGGCCACGCAGGCAGCTCCGACGAGAGCCGTGCGCCGCCAGGAAGAGCCGACGGGTCGCCCCTCCTCCACGGCTCCGTCCGCCTCGCCCGCGCCGGCGGAGCGGTCGGTCTGCGCGGAACGGTCTGTCTCCGCGGTCCGGTCGGACCGTGCGGGCCCCTCGGGCTCCGGGGCCCCGGGAACGCGCGCGGAGCGCGACCCTTCCTCCGCGGGGGAGGAGGGGTCGCGCTCCGTGTGCTGTGCTTCGGTGTCCATCGCTGGCAGAGCCTATCCGGCTTGCCTGTGCGAAGGCCCGGAAGCGTCGAGCGTGCCGGGAGCCGTGGCTCAGCGGTCGCGCTTCTCCTTGATCTTGGCAGCCTTGCCGCGCAGCTCGCGCAGGTAGTAGAGCTTGGCGCGACGGACGTCACCGCGGGTCACGAGCTCGATCTTCTCGAAGATCGGGCTGTGCACCGGGAAGGTGCGCTCGACGCCGACGGAGAACGAGACCTTGCGGACCGTGAAGGTCTCGCTGACGCCCGAGCCCTGGCGGCGGATGACAACGCCCTTGAACTGCTGGATGCGGGAGCGGTTGCCCTCGATGACGCGAACGTGGACGTTCACGGTGTCGCCGGGACGGAAGGCGGGGAGGTCGGAGCGGAGCGTGCCCGCGGTGACCTGGTCGAGCAGGGAGGCCATGGAGGTCTCTTTCCTCGCTGATGCCACAGGTCATCAGCGGTACGTTCGAAAGGATGGTGATTCGGCGTCGTCCGCTCCTGGCGGCGTCTTCCCCCTGTGGCAGGGGCGCACACCGGACGTACGACAGCGGCCTATTATTCCACGCCTTCGACCTTGCGCCAAAATCGGCCGCCGGGCTCGGGAGCCCACCCCATCATGGACAGGATCTCGCGGTCCTTCTTGTCGAAGGCTGCCGGATCGCAGCGCTCGATCAGGTCGGGCCGGTGGGCGGCGGTCCGCCGGAAGGCCTCGTCGCGCCGCCAGCGGGCGATCTTGCCGTGGTGTCCGCTGAGGAGGACGTCGGGAATGCCCCGGCCGCGCCACTCCGGGGGCTTGGTGTAGACGGGGCCCTCCAGGAGGTTGGCCATGGCCCCGGGGGCGAAGGAGTCGTCCCGGTGGGACTCGGCGTTGCCGAGGACACCGGGCAGCAGACGGGCCACGGCCTCGGTCACGACGAGGACGGCGGCTTCCCCTCCGGCGAGGACGTAGTCCCCGATGGAGACCTCGTAGACGGGCATCCGGGTCGCGTACTCGTCCATGACGCGGCGGTCGATGCCCTCGTAACGGGCCGGGGTGAAGATCAACCAGGGGCGCTCGGAGAGCTCGACGGCGACCTCCTGGGTGAAGGGGCGACCGCTGGGGGTCGGGACCACGAGGACCGGCCCGTGGGCGCCGGCCTCATAGCCGTCGGCGAGCGCCTGGTCGAGTGCCTCGCCCCAGGGCTCGGTCTTCATGACCATGCCGGGACCGCCGCCGTAGGGGGTGTCGTCGACCGTGTTGTGGCGGTCGTGGGTCCAGTCCCGCAGGTGGTGGACGTGGACGTCGAGCTGCCCCCGGGCGCGCGCCTTGCCGACGAGGGAGACGTTCAGCGGTTCGAGGTACTCGGGGAAGATCGTGACGACGTCGAGCCTCATGCCCGTCCCTCGCCCTCGTCCCGGGAGGAGACGATCTCGGCGCGGTCGTCGATCAGGCCGGGCGGCGGGTCGATCACGGCCCGCTGCTCCTCCAGGTCGATCTCGGTGACGATCTCGCCGACGAAGGGGATCATCAGCTCGGTTCCGTCGGCACGTTCGACGATGAAGAGGTCCTGGGACGGCAGGTGGGAGATCTCAGTGATCCGGCCGACCTCGGTGCCGTCGGCAAGGACGACGTCGAGGTCGATCAGCTGGTGGTCGTAGTACTCGTCCTCCTCCTCGGGCAACTCCGTGGGGTCGACTTCGGCGATGAGGACGGTGTTGCGCAGGGCTTCGGCGCCGTTGCGGTCGCGCACGCCCTCGAAGCGCAGCAACAGCCGGCCGCTGTGGACACGGCCGCTCTCGATGGTCAGCGGCCCGACGGAAGCCGGGTCGGTGAGCAGCACGGCACCGGGGCCGAGCCGCAGCTCGGGCTCGTCCGTCCGCACCTCGACGGTGACCTCGCCCTTGATGCCGTGGGCGCGGCCGATCCGCGCGACTACCAACTGCACTGCTCCACACTCTCCTGTCACACAGCTCGTACGTACGACAACGGGCCGGGGCGGGCTCTTCAGCCCTCCCCGGCCCGTGCCGGCACAACTAAGGTGATGCTGCCGACCTGCTCAGCGAACCTGGTCCACGTCGACGAGGTCGACGCGGATCCCACGGCCGCCGATGGCGCCCACGACGGTGCGCAGCGCACGCGCGGTGCGGCCGTTGCGGCCGATCACCTTGCCGAGGTCCTCGGGATGGACCCGGACCTCCAGCACACGGCCACGGCGCAGGTTGCGCGAGGCGACCTGCACCTCGTCGGGGTTGTCGACGATGCCCTTCACGAGGTGCTCGAGAGCCTCCTCGAGCATGATCAGGCCTCGGTCGACTCGGTGGACGCGGCCTCGGCCTCGTCCGCCTTCTTGTCGGCCTTCTTGGCCTTCGGGGTGATGGCCTCACCCTTGTCGTCGCCGCCCTCGAGGGACTTCGCGAACTCGTCGAACGAGGCGCGCTTGGCCTCCTTCGTGGCCGGGGCCAGCAGCGGCTTCTCCGGGGCCGGGAGGCCCTTGTGCTTCTGCCAGTCGCCGGTGAGCTTCAGGATGGCGAGGACGGGCTCGGTCGGCTGGGCGCCGACGGACAGCCAGTACTGCGCACGCTCGGAGTCGACCTCGATGCGCGACGGGTTGTACGTCGGGTGGTAGAGGCCGATCTCCTCGATCGCGCGACCATCGCGGCGGGTGCGCGAGTCGGCGACGACGATGCGGTAGTGCGGCTGGCGGATCTTGCCGAGGCGCTTGAGCTTGATCTTGACTGCCACTGGAGTGGTGTCTCCTGGTCTTGACGTGGTTGGGCACTTGAGATGCCACGTGGGGTTGCGGTACTCGGATGCCCGATGGACGCGTCAGCCGGAGGAGAGAGGGGTCCTATGCGACTGTCGAGTACAGCTAGCCATTGTGCCACACGCCGCGGGGTCAGTTGGCGGCGCCCACCGTCTCCGGGATGCGGAAGGGCTTGCCGCACCCACCGCAGACGATCGGGGCCTGGGCCAACACCGAGGGGACCACGCGCACGTTGCGCCCGCAGTCACAGACGGCCTTGACCCGGACGCCGCCGCCCGAGGACCCGTGCCGGGCGGCCGGTCCGCGGAAGGAGCGCTTGGTGTCGGCGGCGGTGGCGACCGTGTGCGCCTTGAGGGCGCGCTGCAGCCGCTCGATGGTCGGTCGATAGCGCCGCCTCGCCTCGGGGGTGAGCGTGACCAGGGAGAAGCCGCTGCTCGCGTGCGGCTCCTCGGGGTGGTCGAGGCCCATCTCCTCGGCGATCGCGAGGAATCTGCGGTTGTGGTAGCGGCCGGCGCGGGAGGTGTCACGGACCCCTCGGGCGGCGGCGATGCCGTGGACTGCTTCGTGGAGCAGTCGCTCGAAGGAGAGTTCGGCGCCACAGGCGGACGAGGACTCTCCGATCAGGGACTCGGGCGCGGCAAGGTCGGGCAGCTCGGGGTGGTGCCGCTGAATGTCGGCCCACGCCTGTGCCAGCTCTGCGGCGAGAACAGGTGGTGTCGTGCTCACGTCGTGTACAACGAGCCGACCCGCCCCCGGGTTCCATTCCGGGGCATCCCAAATATTTTGCACGTACCCGTCAGTTGCCGTTGATGCGTCCTGACGAGGGCCACTGCCCCGATCTGCGGAGAAGTCACGCAGGGAACGCCAAGCCGGTGCGTAGTAGCGCATACGCCCCGGCGCGTAGTCATGGCGCGCACGCCCCGGGAAGAGCCGGGCGGCCGAACGGCCTGCCACGTGCGAGGACACTATCGGGTCCGCACGCAAGGCGGCGCACCGCCCCACCCCGGACGAATCGGTCCGGCACGAGCACTGGACGCGGCCCGGGATGCGCAGTTCCCTGGCTACGGGGGGCTGTCGTCCGAGCACGGATTGGGGCGCTTTTCCATGACACCTACGCTCGTCCCGCACCACCCCGCGCGAGACTGGGCCGAGATCCAAGAACGCATGCTGGTCCCGCTCTACGAAGCGGTGTACGACCGGCTCGGCGTGGGCACCGGCTCCCGGCTGCTCGGCCTGGGCTGCGGCTCCGGTCTCGCGCTCCTGATGGCGGCGGCACGGGGCGCCCGGGTGGCCGGCGTCGAACGGGACCACGCACGCGCGGAACTGGCCGCCGAGCGGCTGCCGGAAGGCGTCCCCCTCACGGAGGAACCCCCGGAGGACCTCCGGTACGACGTGGTCACCGCCTTCCACGCACCGGACGGACTGCTGCCCGAACTCCTCCGCCTCACCCGTGTGGCGCAATCGGGCACGTCCTTCGTCCTCGCCGGCTGGGGACCGCCGGAGCAGTGCGCCACCGAACCGATGCTGCGGATCGCGGACCGGCTCGCGGACCGCCGTCCCGCCCCGGGGCCCGACCTGGCGTCGGTGGCCGCCGCGGCCGGGTTGCGGCCCACCGGCTCGGGCCGGGTCGCCTGCCCCTTCGGATACGCGGACGAGGGCAGCGCGGTGCGCGGCTTGCTCTCGACGGGTGCCTTCGACGAGGCGGTGCGGGCGACCGACCTCTCCCAGGTGGAGAAGGAGGTCGAGGAGGCGCTCGCGCCGTACGTCCGCCCGGACGGGACGGTGTGGATGCCGAACGTCTTCCAGTACCTCGTCGCCCGGGTGGCCTGAGCCCCCGCTGCCGTGCCCGCTCCCGCCCTCAGGCCCCCTTCCCCAGACGGGGGATCCCCGCCGCGCGGTAGGCCGCGTCCTCTTCCAGGGTCTCGTTCGCCAACAGGGCCGCGGCCAGTGCGTCCAGTTTGTCGCGGTGCTCGCGGAGCTGCCGCACCGCGCTCTCGTAGCACTCGTCGACGATCCGGCGCATCTCCTCGTCGACGGTGTCGAGGGTCGCGGGGGCGGCCGAGAGGCCGTACGCCTGCTGGGCGTCGCTCGGGATGGCGGTGAGCCGGCCGACGCGCTCGCTCATGCCCCAACGGCCCGCCATGCCCCGGGCGATGTTGGTGACCTGCTCCAGATCGCTCTCGGCACCGGTGGTGATGACCCCGAAGACGACCTGTTCGGCCGCCATCCCGCCGAGGGCGCCGATGATCCGCCCCCGGAGGTAGTCCTCGGTGTAGGCGTACTTGTCGGCGTCCGGGGTCGACAGGGTGACGCCGAGGGCCCGGCCGCGCGGCACGATGGTGATCTTGCGGACCGGGTCGGCACCGGGTTGGAGCATGCCGAGCAGGGCGTGGCCGCTCTCGTGGTACGCGGTGCGGCGCCGCTCTTCGGGCGGCATCACGAGCGGTCGTTCGGCACCGAGCTGCACCTTCTCCAGGGCGTCGGACAGGTCGGACTGGGTGACGGCCTTCTGCTCGCGCTTGACCGCGAGGAGGGCCGCCTCATTGGCCAGGTTGGCGAGCTCCGCACCGGTCATGCCGGGGGTCGTCCGGGCCACGTGCTCCAGGTCCACGTCCTCGGCCAACGGGATCTCCCGCGTGTGGATCTTGAGGATGGCCTCGCGGCCACCCCGGTCGGGAGGGTTGACGTGGACGATCCGGTCGAAGCGACCGGGGCGGGTCAGGGCCGGGTCCAACACGTCGGCGCGGTTCGTCGCGGCGAGGACGACGACCCCTTCGGAACCGGTGAAACCGTCCATCTCGGTGAGGATCTGGTTGAGGGTCTGCTCCCGCTCGTCGTGCCCTCCCATTCCGGAGCCGCCGCCCCGGGCCCGGCCGATCGTGTCGATCTCGTCGATGAAGATGATCGCGGGGGCGACCTTGCGGGCCTCCGCGAACAGCTCGCGCACCCGGGAGGCGCCGACGCCCACGATCATCTCGATGAACCCGGAGGCGGAGGCCGAGAAGAACGGCACCCCGGCCTCCCCCGCGACGGCCCGGGCGAGGAGGGTCTTGCCGGTGCCGGGAGGGCCCGCCAGGAGCACGCCGCGGGGCATCTTGGCACCCATCTCGCGGTAGGCCTGCGGATTCTTCAGGAAGTCGACGACGTCGTTGAGCTCGCCCTCCACCTCGTCGATGCCGGCGACGTCGGCGAAGGTGGTGCGCGCGCCGCCCTCCAGCTCCACCGGCTTGGGCGGGGTCTTGCGACCGAGCATGCCGCCCGCACCGCCCATGCCCGCGCTCATCCGGCGGGCGATGAACACCCACAGCACGACGAGCAGCAGCATCGGCGCCAGCGAAATGAGCAGGTTGGCAAGGAAACTGCGCTCCTGGACGACGGGCTCGGCGGTGACCACGACGTTCTGCTGGGTCAGCTGCGCCCACAGGTCGTCGTCGGCGAAGGCGGGCCGCTGGGTCTGGAACTTGGTGTAGTCGCCCTTGCCGTCGGGGACGGGCTGCTTCTCCTTCAGTTGCCCCTGGATCGCATCGCCCTTGGAGTAGATCTTGGTGACGTTCCCGGCGGCGACCTGCTTGTCGAACTCGGTGTACGAGATGGTCGGCCCGTCGCCCTCGTTGAAGAAGGACAGGACGATGTTGGCGATCAGGTACACGACGAGGGCGGTGAGGATGAGGCTGCCCCAGCCACCCGGCATCCTCCTCCTCGGCGGCGGGGGCGGCGGGGCCCCTTCCGAGCGCCAGGGCTGATCGGTCCGGTCGCGCGGGGGTACGGGGTTGGCCACGTGGCTCTCCTCGGGGCGGCAGTGGCCCCAGTATCGAAGAGCGGCACCCTCCCGGCACCGCGGGCGGAGCGGTGGGGTGAAGGGAGGG
>NZ_JBHYMF010000118.1:0-21318 GCF_042742855.1 Streptomyces sp. NPDC058877
CCCTCAGCCAGTGCCGCAGGTGGGGCCCCTAAGTCAGCGCCGCAGGTGGTCCCGCAGGGCACGCTCCGGAGGCTTCGGGGGCCCGCGTCCCACGCGGACGGGGCTTCCGGGACCGCCCCCGTCTCACCCCGTGAAGGCGTCGGCGACCGCCTCGTACTCGCGGGTCCACCAGACCGCCAGGGCCGACACCGTGGGGAACTGCCCGTCGGCCCTGCGGTCGTGCAGTTGATAGCGCCAGCGCAGGGTCCAGAAGTCGTTGAGCCGCTCCCACCACACCCGGTGTGCCGCCGCGGCCATCTCGGTGCCGTCCGCACCCGTCGCCCGTCGGTACGCGCGCGCGTACGGCCGCACCTTCTCCAGGGCCAGCTCGCCTCCGGGCCGTACGAAGAAGATGGCGGCGGCCCTGACCGCCTCCTCCGCCCGGGGGCGCACTCCCAGCCGGTCCCAGTCGACGATCGCGGCGGGCTCCGCGCCCCGGTACAGCAGGTTCAGCGGGTGGAAGTCACCGTGCACCCACCCGGCGGTGGCGGCGGGCGGCGGTCGGTGGTGGGCGTGCTGGGCGAGCAGCCTGCGCCGTTCCCTGAGGCGGTGCTCCGCGAGCGCGTCGAAGCTGTCCCGGGGGCGGTGCGCGCGGGCCAGCCCGAGCAGTTCCTCGATGGCCCGGAAGGTCTCCGGGAGGTCGGCGCTCGCGCATCCGCTCCCGTCGGTCGGGTCGTGCGCGTCCTCCGGTCCGGAGGGCTCCATCACCCGGGCCAGGGCCGTGTGGACCTGCCCGAGGAGGGTGCCGAGACGGCGGGAGCCGCCGGTGGAGAGCTCGCTGCCGTCACGGTGACGGCCCTCGATCCAGGGGTGCAGGGCGTAGCAGTGGCCGTCGACGACGGTGACGGTGTGGCCCCGGGCGTCGGCGAGGGGCGGGGCCACGGGCAGACCGAGGGCGTACAGGCGCTGGGTCGCCCGGTGCTGGCGGGCGATGGTGGCGCGGTCGGCGGTGGCCGCGTCGAGGTGCTGCTTGAGGAAGTAGGTGCCCCGGGTGGTGGCGAGGCGGAAGCCGCGGTTGAGGAGCCCTTCGGCGACGGGCACGCAGGAGAGGGGCTCCCCGGCGTGCCGGTGGCGGCGGAGCAGGGCTCCGACGGGAGGTGTGCCGATGGCCCGTAATGCGGTGCCTAACGGCCGGGGCGGGCCGTCCGCTGCCCGTAAGGCGTCGGCGGCGGCCGGCGTGCCGGTGGCGCGGCGCCGGTGCGCAGAGGGGCGGGCCCGGACGTCGGGGGACCGGAGGGCGGGGCGTCCGGTTTCGAGGGGGCCGGGGAACGGCGGAGGGTTTCCGACCGGTGACGAGAGTGTTTCAGATGAGCGCAACACTCACCAAATGTTAGATCACGCTGCGTGGTGGAGTTGTCGCTCTGTGGAAGGGGAGGAGGTGGCGGGGGCCTTCGTCCCGCTCGTGTAGTCGAGTGCGTGCACCGTCACGAACTGGGGTTCGATCCGCATGTAGACCGCCTCGTAGGGCTCGCCGTCCACCCGCTCGGGCTCGGGCCCGAAGGCCGCCAGTTGCTCCTCGGTGGGCTCGACGATCTCGGCGGTGCCGGTGAACTGCACGGACCAGATGTTCTCGGCCCCGGACTCGAAGTTGTCGGCGCCGTACGCGACGACGCTTCCGTTGCAGGCCCGGTGGTAGCCGAGCCCCCGGTGCATCCGGAGCAGGACGCGGCCGTCGGCCACGATGTGGCGGGCGGGGGCGACGAACGGCATCGCCCGCATGCTCGTCGCCACCCGGCCGTACGACACGCGGCTGAGCAGATCGATGGCGCGGATCTCGTCGGTGGACATGGTTTCCACTCTCCGCTACCGGCACCGTGTCGGGAAAGGGGCCCCTGCCCCGGTTCGGCGGGGACGTAGGTCCCGAATGCGGGCCGTCGACCCGGCCTGGTCCGTACGGGCGAGGCGGGGACCCGGCCCGGGCCCCGCAGCTGTCAGTGGCGCTCGGCCTGGAGTCGCGCCACGTACGCCGCGGCCTGCGAGCGCCGCTCCATGCCCAGCTTGGACAGCAGGCTGGAGACGTAGTTCTTGATGGTCTTCTCCGCGAGGTGGAGCCGTTCGCCGATGACCCGATTGGTCAGGCCCTCGCCGATCAGATCCAGGATCTTGCGCTCCTGCTCGGTCAGTCGGGCGAGCTTGTCGTCGCCCTTCGGGTTGTTGCCGTCACGCAGTCGTTCCAGGACGCGTGCGGTCGCCACCGGATCGAGCAGCGATTTGCCGGCCGCCACGTCGCGCACCGCGTTGAGCAGTTCATTTCCGCGAATGGCCTTGAGGGCGTATCCGGAGGCCCCGGCCATGATCGCGTCGAAGAGCGCTTCGTCGTCCGCATAGGACGTCAGCATCAGGCACTTGATCGAATCGTCTTGTGACCGGATCTCGCGGCACACCTCCACCCCGCTGCCGTCGGGCAGTCGGACGTCCAGCACCGCGACGTCGGGGCGGGTCGCAAGGATCCTGACCAGCGCATCCGCCGCCGTCCCGGCCTCGCCGACGACCTCGATGTCGTTCTCCACGGAGAGCAGCTCGTGAACGCCGCGCCGAACGACTTCATGGTCGTCCAGTAGAAATACCCGGATTTTTCCTTCTTCGCGCACGCAGTCAGTCTCACATATTGGGTCTTCCGGCGCCCGGGGTGCGCGGGATAACGTGCCGGGTGTTCCGACGACGGCGTCGGGCCGTTGTCCGTGCGCTGACCAGCAGCGCATCCCCCTTTTTCTCGATTTACTTGGAAATCCAAGCAAAATCGCAGGTCAAGTGGGGTTTCGCGGGAATGCCGCGCAATGGGTAACGTGCCTATGACGGCGCTCGCCGGGGCACCTGTCACGCCCGACTCCGGCCGCGTCGCACCCACCCCGTGCGAAGGTACGGACAAGGCGGAGCCGCACTGGCCTCACCGGCGAACCCGGGGGCCGGACCGACGGAGGAGCACGCACGTGACCGTGGAGAGCACTGCCGCGCGCAAGACGACGCGACGCAGCAGCGGCACCAAGCGCACCGCAAGCGCGAGCACGAGCACCACCAAGAAGGCGACGGCGAAGAACGCCGAGGCCTCGGAGCCCGAGCTCGTTCAGTTGCTGACGCCCGAGGGGGAGCGCGTCCAGCACCCCGAGTACGACATCGATCTGAGCGCCGAGGAGCTGCGCGGCCTTTACCGCGACATGGTCCTCACCCGCCGCTTCGATGCCGAGGCGACGGCCCTGCAGCGTCAGGGCGAGCTGGGCCTGTGGGCCTCGCTGCTCGGCCAGGAGGCCGCGCAGATCGGTTCCGGCCGGGCCCTGCGCGACGACGACTACGTCTTCCCGACCTACCGGGAGCACGGCGTCGCCTGGTGCCGCGGGGTCGATCCGACCAATCTGCTGGGGATGTTCCGCGGTGTGAACAACGGCGGCTGGGATCCCAACAGCAACAACTTCCACCTCTACACGATCGTCCTCGGCTCGCAGACCCTGCACGCCACCGGCTATGCCATGGGCATCGCCAAGGACGGGGCGGACTCCGCCGTGCTGGCGTACTTCGGCGACGGCGCTTCCAGCCAGGGCGACGTGAACGAGTCGTTCGTCTTCTCCGCGGTCTACAACGCTCCCGTCGTGTTCTTCTGCCAGAACAACCAGTGGGCCATCTCCGAGCCCATCGAGAAGCAGACGCGCGTCCCGCTCTACCAGCGCGCCCGGGGCTTCGGCTTCCCCGGCGTCCGCGTCGACGGCAACGACGTCCTCGCCTGTCTGGCCGTGACCCGTTCGGCCCTGGAGCGTGCCCGCCGGGGCGAGGGCCCGACCCTCATCGAGGCCTTCACCTACCGGATGGCCGCCCACACCACCTCCGACGACCCGACGCGCTACCGCCGCGACGCGGAGCGGGAGGCCTGGGAGGCCAAGGACCCGATCCAGCGGCTCCGGACGTACATGGAGAACGAGGGCCACGCCGACGCGGCCTTCTTCGAGGCGCTGGAGACGGAGAGCGAGGAGCTCGGCAAGCACGTCCGCGAGGTCGTCCGTGCCATGCCCGTTCCGGACCACATGGCGATCTTCGACAACGTGTACGCGGACGGGCACGCGCTCGTCGACGAGGAGCGCGCGCAGTTCGCCGCCTACCAGGCGTCCTTCGCGGACGGAGAGGCCGAGTAATCATGGCTGTTCAGAACCTTCCCCTCGCGAAGGCGCTCAACGAGTCGCTGCGCAAGGCCCTGGAGAGCGACCCCAAGGTCGTCATCATGGGCCTGGACGTCGGCAAGCTCGGCGGCGTCTTCCGGATCACCGACGGGCTGCAGAAGGACTTCGGCGAGGACCGCGTCGTCGACACCCCGCTCGCCGAGTCCGGCATCGTCGGCACCGCGATCGGCCTCGCCCTGCGCGGCTACCGGCCGGTCGTGGAGATCCAGTTCGACGGCTTCGTCTTCCCGGCGTACGACCAGATCGTCACCCAGCTGGCGAAGATGCGGGCCCGCTCGCTCGGCACCGTGAAGATGCCGGTCGTCATCCGCATCCCGTACGGCGGCGGCATCGGCGCCGTCGAGCACCACTCCGAGTCCCCCGAGTCGCTCTTCGCACACGTCGCGGGCCTCAAGGTGGTCACCCCGGCGAACTCCTCCGACGCCTACTGGATGCTCCAGCAGGCGATCCAGAGCGACGACCCGGTCATCTTCTTCGAGCCCAAGCGCCGCTACTGGGACAAGGGCGAGGTCGACACCGAGGCCATCCCCGGCGAGCTCCACAAGGCCCGGGTCGCCCGCCAGGGCACGGACCTCACCCTCGCCGCCTACGGCCCGATGGTGAAGACCTGCCTGGAGGCCGCCGCCGCCGCGGCCGAGGAGGGCAAGTCGATCGAGGTCGTGGACCTGCGCTCGATCTCCCCGCTCGACTTCGACACCATCCAGGCCTCGGTCGAGAAGACCCGTCGCCTGGTCGTCGTCCACGAGGCCCCGGTGTTCTTCGGCTCCGGCGCGGAGATCGCCGCCCGGATCACCGAGCGTTGCTTCTACCACCTGGAGGCCCCCGTCCTGCGGGTCGGCGGCTACCACGCGCCGTACCCGCCGGCGCGCCTGGAGGAGGAGTACCTGCCGGGCCTGGACCGCGTGCTCGACGCCGTCGACCGCTCGCTGGCGTACTGAGGAGAGCACCCGTGACCATCCGCGAATTCAAGATGCCCGACGTGGGCGAGGGCCTCACCGAGGCCGAGATCCTCAAGTGGTACGTCCAGCCCGGTGACACCGTCACCGACGGGCAGGTCGTGTGCGAGGTCGAGACGGCCAAGGCGGCCGTGGAGCTGCCGATCCCGTTCGACGGCACCGTCCACGAACTGCTCTTCCCCGAGGGCACGACGGTCGATGTCGGCCAGGTCATCATCTCGGTGAACGTCGGCGGTGAGGCGGCCCCCGCGGCCCCGGCCCCGACTCCCGCCGTGGTCGAGGCCCCCGCGGCCGAGGAGCCCGAGCCGGAGGGCCGCCAGCCGGTCCTCGTCGGTTACGGGGTGTCGGCGGCCTCCACCAAGCGCCGGGCCCGCAAGACCGCCGAAGCCGTCTCCGTTCCCTCGGTGCCGGAGCAGCTGAACGGCCATGCCCCCGCGGCGGCCCGTCCGCTGGCCAAGCCGCCGGTGCGCAAGTTGGCCAAGGACCTCGGCGTCGACCTGGCGACGGTCACCCCGACCGGTCCGGACGGCATCATCACCCGGGACGACGTGCACCGGGCGGCCGTCCCCGCGCCCGCGCCGGCCCCCGTGGCCGAGGCTCCGGCCCCCGCGTCCGCTCCGGCCCCCGTGGCCGAGGCTCCGGCCGCCGTGGCCGAGGCCCCGACCCCCGCGCTCACCGGCTCCTCCGACGCCCGTGAGACCCGGGTCCCCATCAAGGGCGTGCGGAAGGCCACGGCGGCGGCGATGGTCGGTTCGGCCTTCACCGCGCCGCACGTCACCGAGTTCGTGACCTTCGACATCACGCGCACGATGAAGTTGGTCGAGGAGCTCAAGTCCGACAAGGACATGGCGGGACTGCGGGTCAACCCGCTCCTCCTCGTCGCCAAGGCGGTCCTGGTCGCGGTCAAGCGCAACCCGGACATCAACGCGGCCTGGGACGAGGCGGCGCAGGAGATCGTCCTCAAGCACTACGTGAACCTGGGTATCGCCGCGGCCACCCCGCGCGGTCTGATCGTGCCGAACATCAAGGACGCGCACGCCCAGACCCTGCCGGAGCTCTCGAAGTCCCTGAGCGAGCTGGTCGCCACCGCCCGCGAGGGCAAGACGACCCCGGCGGCCATGCAGGGCGGCACCTTCACCATCACCAACGTCGGCGTCTTCGGCGTGGACACCGGTACGCCGATCCTCAACCCCGGCGAGTCCGCGATCCTCGCGGTCGGCGCGATCAAGCTCCAGCCGTGGGTCCACAAGGGCAAGGTGAAGCCGCGACAGGTCACCACGCTGGCGCTCTCCTTCGACCACCGCCTGGTCGACGGCGAGCTCGGCTCCAAGTTCCTGGCGGACGTCGCCGCGATCCTGGAGAACCCGAAGAGGCTCATCACCTGGGCGTAGTGGCGAGGTTCGTCCGTTTCACGTGAAACATCCGGCGGTGGCTCATGCCACCGCCGGATGCGTTTCTGTCTCCCATAGCAAGGACAGGACGCCGCCGGGCAACGGTCGCGTCCGCGATGCGGACGTGACTGCCCCTTGCACCCCTGTTGTATCTAAGCTGTGCCCATGCCCCCGCCAGCGCTCTCGTCCACCAGGCAGCCCCCCGCCGCCGACCGCGTCTACACCCACGTCAAGCAGGCCGTGCTCGACCGGCGCTACGAGGGGGGAACCCTCCTTACCGAGGGCGAACTCGCCGAGGCCGTCGGGGTGTCCCGGACCCCCGTCCGCGAGGCGCTGCTCAAGCTGGAGATGGAAGGGCTGCTCAAGCTCTACCCCAAGAAGGGCGCCCTCGTCCTCTCCGTCTCCGCGCAGGAGATCGCGGACGTCGTCGAGACCCGCCTGCTCGTCGAGGAGTTCGCCGTTCGTCGGGCCGTGCCCGCCTCCCCCGCCCTCGTCGAACGGCTCGAAGAACTCCTGGAGGAGCAGAAGCGGCGCGCCGCGGCAGGCGACCTCGCCGAGGTGGCCGCCACCGACCGCTGCTTCCACGCCGAGATCGTCCAGCACGCCGGCAACCAGATCCTCGCCCGGCTCTACGACCAGCTCCGCGACCGGCAGCTGCGGATGGGCGTCGCCGTCATGCAGGCCCACCCCGACCGGGTCGCCAAGAACATCACCGAACACGCCGAGATCCTGGACCGGATCAAGGACGGCGACGCCGAGGGCGCCGCCCAGCACGTGCGCCGCCACCTCGGCCGGGTCAGGGTCCTGGTCCGGGGTGAGGACCGGTGAGCGGCCGCAACGGCCACGGCTCCGCCGCCACCCTGCCCGGCGACCCGCCCGGCGGACGGCGCGCCGCCCTTGTCTGGGGCGTCGGCGTCGCCGTCTACTTCGTCGCCGTCATCTTCCGCACCTCCCTCGGCGTCGCGGGACTCGACGCCGCCGACCGCTTCGACGTCAACGCCTCCGCGCTCTCCACCTTCTCCATCCTCCAACTGCTGGTCTACGCGGGCATGCAGATACCCGTCGGCCTCATGGTCGACCGGCTCGGCACCAAGAAGGTCCTCGCCCTCGGCGTCACCCTCTTCACCGTCGGCCAGCTGGGCTTCGCGCTCTCCCCCTCGTACGGCACCGCGCTCGGCTCCCGCGCCCTCCTCGGCTGCGGCGACGCCATGACCTTCATCAGCGTCCTGCGCCTCGGCAGCCGCTGGTTCCCGGCCCGCCGCGGCCCGCTCATCGGCCAGGTCGCCGCGCTCTTCGGCATGGCCGGCAACCTGGTCTCCACCGTCTTCATCGCCCGCGCCCTGCACGGCCTCGGCTGGACGACCACCTTCGTCGGCAGCTCGCTCGCGGGCGTCCTTGTCCTCGCCCTGCTGCTGCTCTTCCTCAAGGACCACCCCGAGGGGTACGAACCGGAGCCCGCCCCGCACGCGGGCATCACGTTCGTCCGGCGCCAGATCGCCGAGTCCTGGCGGGAACCCGGAACCCGGCTCGGCATGTGGGTGCACTTCACCACCCAGTTCCCGGCCATGGTGTTCCTCCTGCTCTGGGGACTGCCGTACCTCGTCGAGGCACAGGGGCTCTCCCGGTCCGCCGCCGGAACGCTGCTCACCCTCGTCGTGCTGTCCAACATGGTCGTGGGCCTCGCCTACGGCCAGATCATCGCCCGCCACCACGCGGCCCGCGCCCCACTGGCCCTCGGTACGGTCGCGGCCACCGCACTGCTGTGGGGGACCACCCTCGGCTACCCCGATGACCACGCACCGATGTGGTTGCTCGTCGCCCTCTGCCTGGTCCTCGGAGCCTGCGGCCCCGCCTCGATGATCGGCTTCGACTTCGCCCGCCCGGCCAACCCGCCGGAGCGCCAGGGCACCGCGTCCGGCATCGTCAACATGGGCGGTTTCGTCGCCTCGATGACGACCCTGCTCGCGGTCGGCGTACTGCTCGACGCGACGGGCGACAACTACCGGATCGCCTTCTCCTCCGTCTTCGTCCTGGAAGCCCTCGGCGTCGTGCAGATCCTCCGCCTCAAGGCCCGCACCCACCGCAGGGAACGGGAACGGCTCGTCGTCAGCCGGGTGGAGGCCGTGCACGTGCCGGTCTGAGTCGGGGACGGCCAGCCCCCACCGCGAAGGACGTCAAGGCCCACCGGCCCCGTCGGAGCCCCGCCGGCACCGGCGACGTCCCACCGGGCGGGCACGACGATCAGCGGGGCGTCACCGCGAAGTTGTCGAGTATGGCGCGGGCCAGGTCGGCGTCGCCCTCCGTCTTGACCCGATCCGCCACCTCGGTCGGACGGGCCCGACCACAAGCCAGCCGCACGAAGGTCTCCCAGTCCGTCGCCAAACTCACCGCGGGGCCCAGCGACGGCGCCCCGTCCACCGATCCCCGGCCCTCCGCATCGACCCGTATCGTGCGCAGGAACTCCACCGGTCCGGTCACATCGAGCACCACCGCCGACGAAGCCGGCGCCCCCGCGTCCTTCGCGACCGCCTTCGGCAACGCCTCCAGCAGCACGTCCCGGGTGACGAGCGCCCCCGCGGAGTCCAGGTTCCCCGGTGTGCCGAGCGCCGTCCGAAGGTCCTGCTCGTGCACCCACACGTCGAAGGCGCGCATCCGATAGGCCAGTTCGAGGGACTGCTCGGCCCCGAGGGGAGCACGGATCAGGTGCTCGGGGGAACGGTTCTCATTGCGGAGCTGCCGGGCCCGCCGGATCAGGACGTACTCCAGCTCCGAGGTCATCTCCGGGGCGGTGTGGTGCCGCCGCACATCGACCTGAACCTCCATGTAGCGGGAGAAGTCGCTGCGCACGTGGTAGAGGTCGCGCGGCAGCGAGTGGATCGGCCGCGGATCGCCGAGCATCTCCGTCTCCATGCCGATCACATGGGACACGACGTCCCGCACCGACCAACCGACACAGGGCGTCGGCCGGTTCCACTCGCTCTCCACGAGGGGCTGCAGCAGCTCGGCTATCGCCTCGATGGAGTGGGTCCAGGCGTCGGCATAATTCTGGAGGCTGGGATGGACGGTCACGGGACCCCTCGGCGGTTCTTCGGTGCGCGGGCTGAAAACACGACTGGGTGGGAGGCTCGGACGCTAAGTTACGCTGCCCGAAGGCACACCGGCAGTGCTTTCGTGTGACGATCGTAGGCCGGTGTTGACGGCTCGAATGCCAGGACGGTGGTAGTGTGCGCGCCTCGCTGATCCAGATCGCGGTAGACCCGGACGAACCGGTCGATGCCCGGCGTGCCCGCGCGGCACGTCTCGTACGGGAGGAATCCGGCCGCGCCGACCTCGTCGTCCTGCCGGAGCTGTGGACCGTCGGCGCTTTCGCGTCCGAGCTCTTCGCCGCCGAGGCCGAGCCGCTCAACGGCCCCACCCACCGGGCGATGGCAGCCGCCGCCAAGGACGCCGGGGTCTGGCTGCACGCCGGCTCCTTCGTCGAAGCGGAGGGCGGTGCCCTCTACAACACCTCGCTCGTCCTCTCGCCCGACGGCGAACTCGTCGCCTCCTACCGGAAGATCCACCGCTTCGGCTTCGACAAGGGCGAGGCCGTGATGATGGCCGCCGGTGAAGACCTGGTCACCGTCGACCTCCCGCACCTCACCGTCGGCGTCGGCACCTGCTACGACCTGCGCTTCCCGGAGCTCTTCCGCGGCCTGGTCGACGCCGGCGCCCAGGCCTTCGTCGTGCCCGCCGGTTGGCCCGCCCTCCGCCGCGCCCACTGGACCCTCCTCGCCCGGGCACGAGCCGTCGAGAACCAGGCGTACGTCCTCGCCTGCGGCACCGCCGGCACCCACGCGGGCGTGGAGCAGGCCGGGCACTCCCTCGTCGTCGACCCCTGGGGCGAGATCCTCGCGGAAGCCGGACCGGACGAGGAGGTTCTCCGCGTCGTCCTCGATCCGGCGAAGGTCCGGACGACACGGGAGCAGTTCCCGGCGCTCAAGGACCGCATCCTCGGAATCGCGCCGCCGCGCATCCACCACGCCTGAGGCAGCCAGGAGGAGCCCGCATCCCGTGAACGACCACGACAGGGCCACCGACGCCTTCGCCGTGCTCTTCGGCCCGCCGCCCCGGCAGCCCGCCCCGCCCGTCGACTGGGACGCGGTCGAGGAGTGGCTCGGCCTCCGCCTGCCCGCCGACTACAAGGCCGTGGCCACCCGTTACGGCCCGCTGGACATCGGCGAACGCCTCTGGCTGCACACCCCCTTCACCAGCGCGGACCACCTCTTCGACTACGGCAGCTTCGTCGCGGAAGGCCGCCGGGACGCCCCCGGCGTCCTCCCCTTCGGAGCCACCCGCACGGCCGACACCCTCTACTGGGACACCACCGCCTCCGACGACCCGGACCGGTGGCCCGTCGTCGTCCACGTGCAGGACCTGGAGAACGCGGGCAAGGACCCCTGGCTCCGCCCCGGCACCACCCTCCTGCCCACCCTCAGCGGCTTCGTCTCCGACGGGCTGCGACCGGTCCTCGCCCGCAGCGGCTTCGCCAGCGGCGAGCTGACCGCCTGGACCCCGCCGCCCCGCCGCCCCGAACCCACCCCCGAACAGCGGGCGGCACTCGCTACCGGCACCGGCCTCCCCACCCTCACCACCCTGCTGCCCCCGCCCACCACCCCCCGACTCGGCCCGCACGACTGGGCATGGCTGTACGAGCGCCTCGGCACCCGCCTCCCCACCGAGTACGTCCGGCTGATGGAGGCCTATGGCACCGGCGAGTGGTGCCAATGGCTCCGCTTCCACGTTCCATGGGGCACCGACTCCTATGACCTGGCGCCCTGGGCCGAGCGGTACACCGACTGCTACCGGGGCCTGCGTGCCGACCACCCCGCGTACCACCCGCTCGCCGCCTGGCCCGAACCGGGCGGCTTCCTGCCCTTCGCCGACTCCATCGACGGCGACCAACTGTGCTGGCTCACCGAGGGCGACGATCCCGACGCCTGGCCGCTGATCGTCGTCCCGCGCCATGCGGGTCAGGGCCCACCGCTCACCGGCACCCTCGTCGAAACCCTCCTCGCCTGGCTGCGCGGCGAACTGCACGTGGAAGGACTGCCCCGCCCGGTGCGCCCCGACGAGGACCCGCTGGACGTCATCGACTTCGAGCCGTTCGAGGAGGAGAGCGACGGGTGACGAGGGCCCGCTAGTCCTCCCGCTCCCGCTCCGACATCCTGATGACGCACACGGCGACCGCGATCTGGAGGGCCGGGTCGGCGTCCTCGCGGACCACGTTCACCGCATACGTGTCGCGGATGCGGAACCACTGCCTGGAGATGTGGGCCAGGAGTTCCCCCTCGTACTCGACGATGAACTCCCGGTCCAGGATCCGGCCGCTGACGTCCAGTTCGGTGCCGTCGACGAGCGTCACCCGGTAGTGGTTGCGGAGCAGGGAGAGCCGCTTGCGGCGAACGGTCGCGAGGGGCCGCTCGTCCCGTTCGACGGTCATCGTGTCCCGGAGGCTGAACATCTTCTGCCGCAGCGTGATCAGGACCTGGCCGTCAGGGTCCTTCAGTTCCAGGGTGTCGCGCAGCCGCAGGGCCTTGCCGTCGACGAGGAAGGCGTGGCGGCCCCGCTCGTCCTCGATCCAGTAGTCGTCGCCGATCGCGAAGATCTTGTCCCGTACGAGATATTTCACGGCCCATGTCTGCCCCGGCCCGGCGGCTTCCCAACCGGACCGGGGGGTGAACCCGCCCCGCTGGTCCCGTCCGCCCCGCTCCACCGGACTTCCCCGGGCGGTGACCGGCCGCCGGGAGCGGATGGCAAGCTTGAAGGATGAACGATGCTGCCCCGGCGCCCACCCCCGCGCCCGAGCCCCGCCGCCGTGCCCGTGTCCGCGCCCCCGAGCTGATCGGCAAGGGCGGCTGGCTCAACACCGGCGGGAAGGATCTGAAGCTCGCCGACTTCCGAGGTCGCACATTGATCCTCGACTTCTGAAAATAGACAACAGAGCACCGAACTCTTCGCCACACTGAGTGTGTGCACCAAGAAACGATCTGTGATCTCTACCTCCGCCTGTCCCTCGACCGGGACGGCAAGACCGCAATCGAACGGCAGGAAGCCGACTGCCGTGCCTGGGCCGAACGCAACGGACTGACCGTCCGCAAGGTCCACATAGACAGAGGGCGCTCCGACTACAAGACCGTTGAGCGCAAGGGCTTCGACGCCGCGCTGGCGGCCGTCACGGCGGGCGTCGTCGGCACGCTGATCGTCTGGAAACTGGACCGCCTGTCCCGCAAAGGCATCGGCCAGGTGGGCAAGGTGCTGGACGATATTGAGAAGGCCGGCGGCCGTCTCGTCTCGGTCGTGGACGGCCTCGACACCTCGAACGACTCGGCGCGCATGGTGGTCGCGATGCTCGCTGAGCTGGCCCGGTCCGAGTCGAAGAATCTCGGGACGCGTGTCGGGCACGCGAAGCGCTACCTCCGCAGCAAGGGGCAGTGGATCGGCGGACAGCCTCCGTACGGGCTGCTCATCGACCCGAAGACCAAGAAGCTCGTCCACGACCCGGAGCACGCCGTCTATGCCCGCCTGATCGCGGATGAAGCCCTCGCCGGGACATCGTTGGTCAAGATCGCCCGACGCCTCAACGAGTACGAGATCCTCTCGCCCAGGGGTGGGCAGTGGAACGCGGCCAGCATCATGCAGCTCCTTCGTTCCCCTGCGTTCGCCGGCCTGATGCCGGAGACCGAGAGCGTCGAGACGGATGACGGCGAGCGGAAGTACACGGGCAGGGTTTTCCCGTACCGCGATCCCGAGACGCTGGACACTGTCGAGATCGGCGAGGGGATCATCACGGTCGGAGAGCGCGAACAGATCATCCGCACGCTGGAGTCGAGAACGTTCGTGCACGCAGGAAAGCGGCGACCGAAGCCGGAAGGGACGGCGCTGCTCACGGGACTCGTCTTCTGCGCGGTTCCTGGCTGCGGTCGCCGGATGCACCGTGTGGGTGGCAGCTATCAGTGCATGGCCCGCCGCGCGGGCAACCAGTGCATCGGAGCGTCGGCGTTGGCTGAGGCGGTGGACCAGTACGTGACGGAACAGTTCCTCACCAAGCTGCCGGCGCTCGAACCGGACGACCCGCTGCTTGTCGTGATCGCAGATCGCTGGGTGCACCGTGTGGACCCGGAGACCTTCGCGAAACGTGATGCCCTCACTGCGGAGATCCAGGACGAGGAAGCACGCCTGGCTGATCTGGAAGATGCGCGATACGTGCGTGGTGAGTTCAGCGGCGCCGCAGCCGTGGAGCGCTACAACCGGCTTTCAGAGCGCCTGAGGGGGCGTATCCAGGGGCTTCGCGCCGATCTGAACAAGCTCCCCATGCCATCCGTGGACGTGTCACCGATGCTCGACGGCCTCACCTTGCGTGAGGCATGGGCTGATGCGACGAACGAAGACCGGCGCAGTCGGTTGTCGCTCGCCATAGACCGGGTTGAGGTGAGCAAGGGAGTGCGCGGTCAGCGGATCATCCCCGAGCAACGCATCCAGATCCGTTGGGCGAAGCTGGTGGAAATCGGCACCCCCGCTTAAGCGCCCGTCGGCAGCGCGCAGGCGTGACGAAGTGACGGAATGACGCTCTCGCCCGGTTACCCCTTATAGAAGTGTTGTTGTTTCTATGAGTGGATCAGAAGTAATCGTCATTCCGTCACTTCGTCACTCGGGATGTGCAAAGTTCAGGCGAAGCCCTCGCAGCGGCCCCGGCCCCAGCTCGGAAAACACGCCCTGGGTGTGCCGCCTTTTTGGGGGCCGTATGCGCCTTGGCCTGGGAACACGTGCCACTAAAGGTTCGCGAACGACCCGGTTAACGCCCTTGAGGGCCGCTGAAGGCCCTGTGAAACCGCGCGGCGGGCACTTCAACATCCCTGAGACCCCGCGCTCGTCACCCTCACCAGGGCGGCGGGCGCGGAGGCCTTCTTGCATCCCGAGTCAGTTCAAGCACCTTGTCCAAAGGACCTCTTGCGCGGCTCAGCCGCAAGGGTAAGGCTCGTGCACGCTGGTGCAACCCACTCGACGGCGGGAGTGACCATGACCCTAAAGTTCCTCGGCATCATCCCGAACACGCCGACTGACGAGTCTCCGACGATCTGGCTCCACGAGGAGACCGGTGACCTTCTGATCCAGTCGTACAAAGCGACTGAGGAGGAAGTGAAGGCGTGCCAGGAGATCGGTTCGATCCCGGGCCACTCCACGGACGTGCCGGACCACGAAACGATCGTCCGGCTTCCTGCAGTGATGCTGAAGTACATCCCTCACCCGAACGACAACTGAGAGGCAGCACGTGCAACCACCCGCGCGTCATGCACTGGCACGAGCACAGCACTCGGCTGTGCACCTTGAGTTGCGTGACAGCTACATGCTCAATGACCCCGAGTTCATCGCGTGGCAGCAGGGGAAGCGGCTTGACCCCGTCGACCGGTCCTCGTGGTGGGGCGGCTGGCACGACGCGGTGAGAGAGGCAACCGCCCGGGGGGTCGTGGTCCGGCGGCTTCGGATCGTGTCCGAGCCGATCAGCAACTACGTCCGGTACGAGTACGACTGCACGTTCACGAACCTCGCTGCGGGCGAGCTGGTCCGGTGGCTGCCCCGGCGCCAGACGACGGACGTGGCCTTGCCGGGTACGGACTTCTGGCTATTCGACGGCACGCAAGCCCTCTTCCACCACTTCACCGGAGACGGCCAGTTGGACGAGGACGGGCGGGAGTACACCGACGACCCCGCGAGGGTGAGCCTGTGCACCACGGCCTTTGAGACTGTGTGGCAGCGAGCCGTTCCGCACGAGGAGTACAAGCCGCGCTGACCGGTCACGATCATGGCTGTCTCTCCCTCTTCGAGTGCCCAGCAAGCCCGGCAGGCTCTGGCGAACCGACTCGCTGAGCTCTGCCGGGACGCCGGGCTGAGTGGACGCGATCTCGCTCGGCTGTGCGACTGGCATCCGTCGAAGTCCTCCCGGATCATGAACGCCCGCACGCCCCCGTCCGCCGACGACATCCGGGCGTGGTGCCAGGCGTGCGGTGCCGAGGGGCAGACGGACGATCTGATCGCCTCGCTGCGGACCGTCGAGGACATGTGGATCGGCTGGCGGCGCATGGAGCGCGCCGGCCTCAAGCAGGCTCAGGAAGCCCGCCTGCCGCTCTTCGAGCGCACCCGTCGGTTCCGCTCCTACTCTTCGTGGTTCGTCCCGGGCCTGATCCAGACCTACGGATACACCGAAGCGGTCTTGCGGGCCGTCCAGCGCAGGCGCGTGGAGGTGGACGACGTCGCCGACGCGGTGGCCGTGCGCATGGAGCGTCAGCGCGTCCTCTACGAGGGCGACCGGCGGTTTGCGTTTCTGGTTGAGGAATCGGTCTTGCGGAACGGGCTCGGTGGGACGGACGTGCAAGAGGAACAGCTCAGGCACCTCCTCACCATCGGCTCCCTGCCCAGCGTCAGCCTGGGCGTCGTTCCCACCCGGACTGACCGGTCCCGGATGCCGGTGGAAGGGTTCTGGATCTTCGACACCGGACAGGTCAACGTTGAGCTTGTCTCCGGTTACCTCACACTGACCCAGCCGAGCGAGGTTGCCGCGTACGCGGACACCTTTACCGAACTGGCCGACATGGCCGTCTATGGAGTGAAGGCCCGCACGCTGATCACGAGCGCCATTCAGTCGCTCAGGTGACGACTGTGCAACCTCGTGCAATCTTCTGGGAGTTGCAGCTCCGGCGTTCCTAGCGTGGTCGCTACACGGACGACACGAGGAGCGGGGCCGTGAAGGCGATCACGTATGCGCAATCCCCGGTAGAGCTGCCGTTGCGAACAGACCCGGAGCCCGTACCTGTGGCCGGCTGCGGGGTCTGCGCCGCCCTGGCCGCACAGCGCCGGGAAGCCCGTCTCCGGGGCGACCACTCCACGGTCAGCGATTGCAACGTGGAGCTCCGGAACCACCCGCACCCCAAGGAAGCGGCATGACCGTGAGAGCCGTGCTTCGGTATGTCAGCTACGTCATGCACCGCCACCCTTCGGCGGAGACGACGGCCACAGCGCGGTGCCTGAACCCGGACTGCCGCTGGACTGCCGCGCCGACCGGGAACGCCGACGTGTGTACGGATATGTGCATCGAGGACACGGGCCGGACCGGTCACATGACCTTCCTGCGGGAGTTCTCGGAAATCGCCGTGGTTGAGCGCGCCCAGTGAGGGCGTCAGTCACCGACCTGGTGTTCCACGCGGTGGCGGATGTACTCGTCCGGATGGGACCGGGCTATCGCCACGGCCGCGTCCACGAGATCGTGCAGTGCCGGCGGATAAGCCGACTTCCGGAGCGGCAGGCCCGGCAGGATGCAGCGCCTGACGTCCAGGTGCTCGTTGCTCACGAACTCGCGCAGTGCGGTTTCGTACCACTCGGCCCTCACGGTTGCGGCGTCGACGGGTTCCGCCGGACCGGTGGCTGCGGGGTGCTCCGCCCGTACGGTGGGCATGCGCAGGGGTAGAGCCGACCAGTACCAGGCATTCGCTGCGCCCGCCCGCTCGAGGTCCGTGCCGGCCCGCAGGTATCCAAGCAGCGAGGCCTGGACCCGCCTGTGCCCGAACGCGTTCAGCGCGGGCTCGAGGAAATGGCGGTTGAAGCTCGGGTCGGGGTCGTAGACGGCTGCCTTGATCAGCGTCTGGAAGGACTCCTCGGAAAGGATCAGCTCCCGGCGGCAGGCCTTGTACAGCGCCGTCCGAGCATGGTTCACCCAGGTTCGTGGATCGTCGGGCTGCGGCTCCGGAGCGACATCGAGCCCGAGGACCCGGACGACCTCCGCCACGCATCTGGCGAACACCTCCCTACGGTCCTCCACCGGCCCCGGCAGCGCCAGGAACCCCTGAACCGTCCGCGCCGTCTCGCCGGCAGTCTTCTCGTGCTCGTCCGTAGCCAACCTTCGGCCCCCCTGTCGTAGGTCCTGCCGTACGGGTGTGATCCGACGTTCATACCAGGATGGCAAGCTTGAAGGATGAACGATGCTGCCCCGGCGCCCACCCCCGCGCCCGCACCCCGCAAGCGTGCCCGTGTCCGTGCCCCCGAGCTGATCGGCAAGGGCGGCTGGCTGAACACCGGAGGCAAGGAACTCACCCTCGCTGACCTGCGAGGTAAGTGCGTTGTCGTTGATTTCTGGACCTTCTGTTGCATCAACTGCCTCCACGTCCTCGACGAACTCCGTGACCTGGAGGAGAAGCACCGCGACACGCTCGTGATCGTCGGGGTGCACTCGCCGAAGTTCGTGCACGAGGCCGATCACCAGGCCGTCGTCGACGCCGTCGAGCGGTACGAGGTGCACCACCCCGTGCTCGACGACCCCGAGCTGGCGACCTGGAAGCAGTACGCCGTGCGGGCCTGGCCGACGCTGGTCGTGATCGACCCCGAGGGGTACGTCGTCGCCCAGCACGCGGGTGAGGGGCACGCCAACGCGATCCGGACGCTCGTCGAGGAGCTGGAGGCCGAGCACGAGGCCAAGGGGACGCTGCGGCGCGGGGACGGGCCGTACGTGCCGCCCGAGCCCGTCGCGACCGACCTCCGGTTCCCCGGCAAGGCGATCGGGCTCCCGTCCGGGAACTTCCTGGTCTCCGACACCACCCGGCACCAGCTCGTCGAGCTGGCGGCGGACGGCGAGACCGTGGTGCGGCGCATCGGCGAAGGAGTCTTCCGGGAGCCGCAGGGCCTGGCACTGCTCCCCGACGGAAAGGTCGTCGTCGCGGACACCGTGCACCACGCCCTGCGGACCTACGACCCGGAGAGCGGGGCGATCGAGCTCGTCGCCGGCACCGGGAAGCAGTGGTGGCAGGGTTCCCCCACCTCAGGGCCGGCGCTCGACGTCGACCTGTCCTCGCCGTGGGACGTGGCCTGGTGGCAGGGCAAGGTGTGGATCGCCATGGCCGGCGTGCACCAGCTGTGGACGTACGACCCGCAGACCGGGACCGTCGAGGTCGCGGCCGGCACCACCAACGAGGGGCTCGTCGACGGGCCCGCCGCCGAGGCCTGGTTCGCACAGCCCTCCGGGTTGGCCGCCGCCGGGGACCGGCTGTGGATCGCCGACTCGGAGACCAGCGCCCTGCGGTGGATCGACACCGACCTGGTCGTTCACACCGCCGTCGGCACCGGCCTCTTCGACTTCGGGCACCGGGACGGGGCCGCCGACCAGGCGCTGCTCCAGCACCCCCTGGGCGTCACCGCCCTCCCCGACGGCTCGGTCGCCGTCTCCGACACGTACAACCACGCGCTGCGCCGCTTCGACCCGGCGAGCGGCGAGGTCACCACCCTCGCCACGGACCTGCGCGAGCCGAGCGACGCGGTCGTCGTCGACGGGGACGTCGTGGTCGTCGAGTCGGCCCGGCACCGGCTGACCCGGCTGCGGCTGCCGGAGGAGGCCGTCCAGGTCGAGTCGGTCGCCCACCGCACGCAGCGGGAGGCCACGGAGGTCGCTCCGGGCCGGCTCCGTCTCGACGTGGTCTTCCAGGCGCCGCGGGGCCAGAAGCTCGACGAGCGGTACGGCCCGTCGACCCGGCTCCTGGTCTCCTCGACCCCGCCGGAGCTGCTGCGCTCCGGTGAGGGCACAGGCACGGACCTGTTCCGGGAGCTCGACGTCGACCCGGAGGTCGCGGAGGGCGTGCTGCACGTCTCGGCGATGGCCGCGTCCTGCGACGACGACCCGGCCAACGAGTACCCGGCCTGCCATGTGCACCAGCAGGACTGGGGGGTTCCGGTGCGGATCACGGCGGACGGGGCGACCCGTCTGCCGCTGGTGCTGGCGGGCCTGGACGAAGAGGGCTGACCCGCAGTTCCGGTGAGCTGAACGGGCCCCGGGGCCCGTCGTCGTTCGGCGGTGCGGCGGGGTGGACTCAGGACGCCCGGGGGCCGCCGTGAGGGTGGCCGGCGGCCTGCTGCTGGAGCAGTGCGGCGATGGTGTTGACGTCGTCGCCGATCTCCAGCAGGCCGTCGACGTTCGCCGCCGAGGCCCCGTTGACGCCGACGAAGAAGGTGTGCAGCCGTCCGTGACGGGCCACCAGATAGCCGGCGAGGGTCTGTGCGCCCACGCCGTACCGCTGGTTGAGGGCGTCGCCGCCGGCGACCGTGCCGGTCTTCGCGAAGACCTTCCCCTTGGCGGGGCAGGCGGTGCAGGAGAGGGCGAGGCTCCCGTCGACCCCGAGGATCGGCAGGGCGGTGCGGAAGCGGTCCGCCTCGGGGGTGCGCAGCCAGTGGCGCAGGATCTGGTGGAGCGCGACCGGGGTCGCCCGGTCCACCGGGTCTCCGCCGCGGCCGTCCGCGAGTTGGATCTGGGTGGGGTCGACGTCGGCCCGCTGGAGGAACGACCGGAGCACCGGGAAGCCGTCCTCGCAGTCGCGGCTGCCGGTCGCGGTCGCCATGGTGCACAGGGCGAGGTTGGCGCCGAGGTTGTGGCTGACCTTGAGGATCAGCTTGGCGTACTCGGCGTAGACCGGGGAGACGTACGCCGCGACCCGCTGGCCCCCGACCGGAGCCGGCGGGAGCGAGGAGACCGGGTTGGGGCCGGTCGGGGCGGCCGTGACGCGGACGCCCGCGCGGGCGAGCGCTTCGATCAGGGCCGTGCGTCCGAAGGCCGAGGGGTCGCTGACCGGGGAGATCCGCAGGACGGGCGGGGAGTCGGCGGCGACGGTCCCGGAGAGCGTGATGCGGGTGCCGTCGGCGGAGGCGGACACCTGGATGTCGGTGGTGCCGCCGGCGGGCACCGTGCGGACCGTGGAGGTCACCCGGTAGGGGGCGACCTGCGGACGCCAGAGGAGTTCGGCCGGCTCGCCCGGGCTGGTCGGCGTGGTCAGCAGGTCGATGACGTTGTCGTTGACGATGAGCGGGGACGGGCGGGGGTCGAGGTCCGGCCGGGCGAAGAGGCGGTCGTCGACGACGACGTCCCCGTTGACCTCGGTGATGCCCGTGGCGCGGACCTGTCGGGCCAGGGAGTCGAGCCCGGCGAGCGGGTCCTCGGGGGTGAGGGTGGCGCCGGGGATGTCATTGGCGTAGGTGTGGTCGATGGTGGTGAAGTCCACGGTGCCGTCGGGTTTGGTGCGCCCGCCCATGGTGAGGTCGCCCTGGGCGACCAGCACCAGGCTGCCGCGCAGGACGGAGCCCCGGCGGGTGCCGAGGGCCTGCACCGGGGTGGTGAAGCGGTGGTCGCCGCCGAGGGTGTCCCAGGCGCCGGAGACGGAGAAGAGCTTCTCCGCGGATCCGGGGATGAAGAACTGGTGGGGGTACATCGAGTGGAAGACCCGGCCCGTTTCGGGGTCGGTCTCCAGGAGGCCCCACTGGGCGTGCGCGTAGGCCGGCTTGTCCATGATCGCGGTGATCGCCGGGTCGAGGGGGCCGTGTGGTGCGGGGGGCGGGCCGGTCGTGGCACGCGCAGCGGTGGTGGTGGTCGTGCCGGTGAGGGCGGCGAGGACCGCGGTGACGATGCCGAGGAATCGCCATCCGCGCAGGGGTGATCGCACTGTTCCGTCCGTTCGGGAGGCGGGACGCGGAAGGCCCGGAGACCGGATGGCTCCCGTGGGGACGGCGGTCAGCGGGCACGCTCGGTGCACGCTAATCCGGTGGGTCGGAAGGTGGTCGGTGGCGGTTCGGCGTGTGGCGCGCTGTGCGGGATGAACGTGGTGCAGACGCCGTCACCATGCGCGATGGTGGCCAGACGCTGGACGTGCGTTCCCAGGAGGCGGGAGAAGAACTCCGTCTCCGCCTCGCACAGCTGTGGGT
>NZ_JBHYMF010000119.1:0-21096 GCF_042742855.1 Streptomyces sp. NPDC058877
GGCCGTGTGCGTGATGTGACCGATGGGTAGGACCCGGCATCAAGAAGGCATGAAGATTGCCTACGCCCGGCAATGCGCTCGAAGGTCCCCCCGGACCAGAATGGCACCAGCGGCACCTCGCCTGCATGGTGAGTGCCGAGTTCCGGAAGAGTCGGTGTACAGGGGGGCGAGCATGGCGGAGGTACTGGACGCAGCCTTCGGCTTTCCCTCCATGGTGCTCACCACCGGTGTCGTCACCGTCTTCGGGTTCTGGCTGCTGGTGCTCTGCGGGTTCGTCCCTCCCGATGCCTTCCGCTCCGACGTCGAGGCCCTCGGGATCAGCGGCGTGCCGGTCGAAGCGGCCGGCTCGGTGTTCCTCGCGACCGGCTGGGTGCTCGACGTCGTGGGCTCGGTGCTGCTGGACCGGGTCGAACCGCCCGCTGCGCTGTCCCTGCCGCTGTCCGTGGCACTGCTCGGCGGTTCCCTGTTCCTGGCCTGGCACATGACGAGGTTCCTGGTGCTCCGCACCGTGGCGCACCGCGCCGTGCACCACGGCGCCGAGTCGGGCCCGCACTCCTCGCGTACCGCCGCCTGAGCGGGTACGCCCCTCCTCCTTCGATCGACACGGGGTTCTCTTATGGATGCCATCACCCTGGGCATCGGCGTGCTGGTAGCCGCTGTCCTGCTCGCCGCCTTCGCGGTGCTGTTCGTGGTCAGCCGCTTGTTCCGGAAGGTGGAGCAGGGCAAGGCGCTGATCGTCTCCAAGATGCGCAAGGTGGACGTCACCTTCACCGGACAGGTGGTCCTGCCGGTCCTGCACAAGGCCGAGGTCATGGACATCTCGGTGAAGACCATCGAGATCGCCCGGACCGGTCGGGACGGGCTGATCTGCCGGGACAACATCCGGGCCGACATCCGCATCTCGTTCTTCGTCCGGGTCAACAAGACCGTCGAGGACGTCATCAAGGTCGCCCAGGCGATCGGCACCGAGCGGGCCAGCGACAAGGCGACCCTGCAGGAGCTCTTCAACGCCAAGTTCTCCGAGGCGCTGAAGACGGTCGGCAAGCAGATGGACTTCACCGACCTCTACACCAAGCGCGACGAGCTGCGGTTCCGGATCATCGAGGTCATCGGCATCGACCTCAACGGCTACAGCCTCGAGGACGCGGCGATCGACTACCTGGAGCAGACCCCGCTCGCCCAGCTCGACGCCGGGAACATCCTGGACGCCCAGGGCATCCGCAAGATCACCGAACTCACGGCCGTCGAGAACGTCCGCACCAACGAGCTGCGCCAGCACGAACAGAAGGAGATCACCCGGCAGAACGTGGACGCCCGCGAGGCGATCCTCGAACTGGAGCGGCGCCAGGCGGACGCGGAGATCAAGCAGAAGCGCGAGATCGAGACCGTGCGGGCGCGGGAGGAGGCCGAGACCGCCCGGGTCATGGAAGAGGAGCGGCTCCGCGCCCAGAGCGCCTTCCTGCGGACGGAGGAGCAGCTCGGCGTCCAGCGCGAGAACCAGGCGCGTGAGGTCGCCGTCGCCCAGAAGAACCGCGAGCGGGTCATCGCGATCGAGAGCGAGCGCATCGAGAAGGACCGTCTCCTGGAGGTCATCGCCAGGGACCGGGAGACCGAACTCACCCGCATCTCGGCGGAGAAGGAGGTCGAGGCCGAGCGCCGGGACATCGCCGAGGTGATCCGGGAGCGGGTCGCGGTGGACCGCACCGTCGCGGAGCAGGAGGAGTCCATCAAGCGGCTGCGCGCCGTCGAGGAGGCCGAGCGCGACCGGCAGGCACTGGTCATCGCGGCCGAGGCCGAGGCGCAGGAGAAGCTGGTCAAGGACATCAAGGCGGCCGAGGCGGCCGAGCAGGCGGCGGTCCACCGGGCCGCGGAGGAACTGACCCTGGCAGAGGCCCGCCACAAGGCGGCGGACCTCGATGCCCAGGCCAAGATCCGGATCGCCGAGGGCGTGCAGGCCGAAGCCGCCGCCACGGGCCTCGCCGCCGTGCAGGTGCGCGAGCAGGAGGCCGGCGCCATCGAGAAGACCGGTCGTGCCGAGGCCGAGGCCACCGAGGCCCGACTGCGTGCGGAGGCGGAGGGACTGCGGGCCAAGGCGCTCGCCGAGGCCGAGGCGATCGGCGAGAAGCTGAAGTCGGAGGCGGCCGGTCTCACCGAGAAGGCCGCGGCGATGGCCGCGCTCGACGAGGCCTCCCGCACCCACGAGGAGTACCGCCTCCGCCTGGAGGCCGAGAAGGACGTCCGCCTCGCCGGTCTCGAAGTGCAGCGGCAGGTGGCCGAGGCACAGGCCACGGTGCTGGCCACGGGGCTGGAGCACGCCGACATCAACATCGTCGGCGGGGAGTCCGTGTTCCTCGACCGGCTCGTGCAGTCCGTCTCCTTCGGCAAGTCCGTCGACGGCTTCATGGAGCACTCGCAGACGGCCCAGACCCTCGCCGGTCCGTGGCTGAACGGCGAGGGGGCGTTCACCGAGGACCTCACCAAGGTGCTCGGCTCCCTCTCCAGTGCCGACGTGCAGAACCTGAGCGTCTCCGCGCTGCTCGCCAAGGTCATGAACTCCGGCCTGCTGGACACGGCGAACCCGGGAGCGCCCACCCCCCCGACCCCGTCCGGGACCGCCGCGCTGAACGGCGCGGCCACGAGCTGACCGCCCACGGGGGAGCGGTCGGAGCGGGTCCGGTGCCGGCGAACGGGGGAGTTACCGGCACCGGACCCGTCTTTCACCACGGTACGAGGAGCAGAACAAGATGAGCACCGGAATCGACCGGGACACGTACGCGATGCTGCGCGACCGTCTCGTCTCCCAAGCGGGCGAACTGGCCCGCCGCGCCGAAGCCCTCAACGAGGCCCGGATCGCGGAGTTCGGTTCCGGCGAGCTGGCCCTGGCGGGCACCGGCCGCATCCACACGGAGCGCGCCTCCCTGCCCCGGGACGTCGTCGCCGTCGGCGACGACGTGCTGCTCCTCGGCCGTCACACGGCCTCCTCGGGACGGGAGGAGACCCGGGTCGAGGACGTCCTGACGCTCCACGACCGGGACCTGAAGCCGCTGCCCGAGAGCACGGTCCCGGGACTCCTGGACGACCCGGACTTCCGGCGGGAGTTCGCGGCGCTCCACCGGTACTTCCGCGGCGCGCGGCTGCTCAGGCTGCGCAGGGGGGAGGGGCGGCTGCTCGCCGTCTTCCAGACGGGGGACAAGGCCGACGACCTCCGCGTCCTGAGGTGGTCCTTCGGCCCGTCCGGTGAGGTGCGCTTCCTGGACGCGCAGGGGGAGCGCGACCACGTCCTGCCTCCTTCCCAGGGGGTCGACTGGGTGGAGACGACCCGGGAGGACCACGTACCGGGCCGCTTCCCGCACATCTCGATCGACGGCCGGATCTTCGTGTCCACGGTCGGTGGAAGCCTCACGGTCAAGACGGAGGACGACACCGAGACCGGCGACGGCATCCACGGCGAGCCGGTCGACGAGCCCCTGCAGTCCCTCGCGGACGCCGAGGTCGCGCACGCCGCCGTCGGCCCCCTCCTCCTGCTACGGGTCCGCCCGTACAAGGAGAGCACCCACCGGCACCTGGTCTTCAACGCGCTGACCGGGACCGTGGTCCGGCTCGACGGCCTCGGCCAGGCGTGTCTGAGGCTTCCCGAGGACGCGGGTCTGGTCTTCCCCGGCGGCTACTGCCTCGCCTCCGGTGCGGTGAAGACCTTCGACACCGACACCTCCGGCCTCGTCTTCGACCGGTTGGTCCGCTCGCCCAACGGGGAGGACCTCCTCTACGTCTTCCACGCCCAGGAGGAGGGACGCGAACTCCTCCTCCCCTACAACTTGATCCGCAAGGAGGTCGCGAGCCCGGTCTCCTGCCGCGCGCACGCCCTGCTCCAGGACGGGACGATGGTCGTCCTGAGGTCCGTCGAGGACGAGCCCGGCCGGGTGCACGCGGTGCAGGTCTGGCGGACGCCCTACACGGCCGACACCTATGCCGCCCCCGTGGGGGACGGGCCGCTGGTGCGCATCGGCAACGTGGACCTCGTCCGGGGCATCTCCGACTGCCTGTCCGTCGCCCGGCAGGCCACCGAGCTCACCCCCGCCCGCGAGGTGTACGAAGCGCTCCTCGCCGCGTGTGCCCGTGCGGTCGACGTCCACCACTGGCTGGGGGACCCGGAGACCGGGGACCTGAGCGGTCCGCTGGTCGAGCTCCGCACCGCCGCCGCACAGGTGCTGGACGAGTTCGAGACGGTGACGACGCTCACCCGGCAGGCCGCCGAAGCCCTCGCCGACTCCGCCGGGCACATCGCCCGCCTGGTCCGGCGCGTACGCGGCGAGGCTCCGGCCACGGCCGAGGAGTGGATCTCCCGGATCACCGAACTCCGCCAGGCCCAGGGCCACCTGGTGACCCTCAAGGAGATGCGGTACGCCGACGCGGACGCCATCGACGTGCTGGCCGCCGACGTCGAGGCGGACGTCGCGTCGGCCGCGCAGCGGGCCGTCACCTTCCTCCACCGTGACGACGCCTTCACCGCCCACCACGAGGACGCGGACCGTCTCGCGACCCGGGCCGCGGAACTGGCCACGGCGGCCGAGGCGGGCCCGGTCGGTGACCGGATCGACGAGCACGTCCTCGCCCTGCGGTCCCTCAGCGAGATCATCGCCGGCCTCGACATCGGCGACGCCACCGTCCGTACGACGATCCTGGCGCGGATCGCCGACGTCCTGGGCGCCCTGAACCGGGCGCGCGCCGTTCTCACGGCCCGTCGCACCGAGCTCCTCGACCGGGAGGGGAGGGCGGAGTTCGCCGCCGAGCTGGCGCTGCTCGGCCAGTCCGTCACCGGTGCGCTGTCGGCTTCGGACACGGCGGAGCACTGCGAGGCCCAGCTCGGCCGGCTGATGCTCCAGGTGGAGAACCTGGAGTCCCGCTTCGCCGACCACGACCGCTTCCTCGCCGACCTGGCCGAGAAGCGGGCGGAGATCTACGACGCGTTCACCGCGCGCAAGCAGGCGCTCCAGGACGCCCGCGCCCGTCGTGCGGAGCGGCTCGGGGAGTCGGCGGGCCGGGTGCTGGAGTCGATCGCCCGGCGCTCCGCCGACCTGGTGGACCTGGACGGGGTCCACACCTACTTCGCCTCCGACCCGATGGTCGTCAAGGTGCGGCGCATCGCGGACGAGCTGCGGGAACTCGGCGACCAGGTCCGGGCGGAGGAGCTGGAGGGCCGTCTCGGAGCCGCCCGCCAGGAGGCCGGGAGGGCGCTGCGGGACCGCACCGAACTGTTCTCCGACGGAGGGGACACGATCCGGCTCGGCCGCCACCGCTTCGCGGTCAACCGACAGGCCCCCGAGCTGACCCTCGTTCCGTACGGGGACGCCCTCGCCCTCGCCCTGACGGGCACCGACTACCGTGCGCCCGTCACGGACCCGGAGTTCGCCGCGACCCGCCGCTTCTGGGACCGCACCCTGCCCTCCGAGTCCCCGGAGGTCTACCGGTCCGAACACCTGGCCGCACGGCTCCTCGCCGAGCACGGAGCGGACGGCCTGGCGGGCGAAGACCTCCACGCGCTCGCCCGCAGGGCCGCCGAGGCCGCGTACGACGAGGGGTACGAGCGCGGTGTCCACGACCACGACGCGGCGACCGTCCTGGAGGCCGTCCTCGGGCTGCACGCCGGGGCCGGTCTCCTGAGGCACCCGGCCCCGGCACGGGCAGCGGCCCAGGTCTTCTGGGCCCACACCGCCACCGCCGAAGCCCGTGAGCAGTGGGCCGGGCGGGCGGTCTCGCTGACCCAGGCCCGTGACCTCTTCGGGGCTGAGTCCGCCCTCGACGGCCTGCGGAGGGAGCTGGCCCAGGAGCTGGGCGACCCGACGGCCGCCGAGTACCTGGTCGCCGAACTGGCCTCCGGTCCTCCGGGCTTCGCCCTGTCCGCCGCCGCCCGCACCCTCCTGGAGGAGTTCCGGCGCGCCGTCGGGAGTTCCGCCTACGGTGACTCGCTCGCCGCCCTGTCGACGGCCCGGTCCCGCCGGCAGCACGCCGAAGCCTGGCTCACCGCCTATGCGTCGGCGTCCGGGAAGGGCATCGAGGAGGGCGTGCTCGCCGAGGCCGTCGCGGCCGAGGTCTGCCCGGACCTGGAGCGCTACGAGGTGACCGCCTCGACCGCGGTGACGGTCGCCGGCCTGCTGGGCAGCCACCCCCGGGTGGAGGGGCGCGCCCTGGAGCTCCGCCTCGACGACTTCCTGACCAGGACCCGACGGTTCGTCACGGAGGAGGTGCCCGCCTACCGCGCCTACCAGCAGCGCCGCACGGCGCTGATCGAGGACGAGCGGACCCGACTCCGGGTGGACGAGCACCGTCCGCGCGTGATGTCCTCCTTCGTTCGCAACCGGCTCGTCGACGAGGTCTACCTCCCGCTGATCGGCGACAACCTCGCCAAGCAGCTCGGAGCGGCCGGAGACTCCGCTCGAAGCGCTTCGCACGGCCTGCTGCTGCTCCTCTCCCCGCCCGGGTACGGCAAGACCACGCTGATCGAGTACGTGGCCGAGCGCCTGGGACTGCTCCTCGTCAAGGTCGACGGACCGGCCCTGGGACAGCGGACGGTCTCCCTCGATCCCGCGGAAGCCCCCGACCGCACGGCCCGCCGGGAGCTGGAGAAGATCGCCTTCGCCCTGGCGGCGGGCAACAACGTCCTGCTGTACCTGGACGACATCCAGCACTGCTCGCCCGAGTTGCTCCAGAAGTTCATCCCGCTCTGCGACGCCACCCGAACCCTGAACGGGCACGACCTGCGGGGCAAGCGCTTCGCCGTCTGCATGGCCGGAAACCCGTACACCGAGTCGGGGCAGGCCTTCCGGGTACCGGACATGCTCGCCAACCGTGCCGACGTGTGGAACCTCGGCGACGTCCTCACGGGCAAGGACGAGGTCTTCGCCCTCAGCTTCGTCGAGAACGCCCTCACCGCCCACCCGGTCCTCGCGCCGCTCGCCGGACGCGACCGCGCGGACCTGGAGTTGCTGGTCCGGTTGGCGGACGGAGACCCGACCGCGCGCCGCGACCGGCTCGTCCACCCCTACGACCCCACCGAGCTCGACCGGATCCTCGCCCTCCTGCGCCGCCTCCTGACGGCCCGTGAGACCGTTCTGGCCGTCAACGAGGAGTACATCGCCTCCGCCGCCCGTGCCGAAGGGTCCCGCACCGAGCCGCGCTTCCGGCTCCAGGGCTCCTACCGCACGATGAACAAGATCGCCGCGCGCCTCTCGCCCGTGATGAACGACGCCGAACTCGCAGCGGTGATCGACGACCACTACACCGCCGAGGCGCAGACCCTCACCACCGAGGCCGAGGCCAACCTCCTGAAGCTCGCCGAGCTCCGGGGCACCCTCACCCGCGAACAGGCCGACCGCTGGTCGGAGATCACCGCCGCCCACACCCGCGCCCAGGCGCTCGGCGACTCCGCCGACGATCCGCTCGCGCGGGCGGTCGCGGCGCTCGGACTGCTCGCCGACCGCATCACGGCCGTCGAGGCGGCGATCACCCGGGCGACGGACCCCCGCCAGCTGTTGGCGCGCACCAACGGGCGCCACGCGGCGCGGCCCGCCGTCCCGCCGGTCCCCGAGCAGGGTCCGAACTGACCTCGCGGGAGGGCGGTCGCGAGTCGTTCGGCACGCGTTGTGACCACGGCGGGAGCCGGGGGTGCGAACCCCCGGCCGCGCGTCCGTCCCCCGGCCGCTGCGACAGGTGCGTTTCCTTATCGAGCTGCTGACCTGCAGAAATAGATGTCCTTTGAACGGATCGACCTGTTCGGATAACGGTCGCGTCACGCTCCCTGCATTTTCCCGTGATTACCATGCGTATCGTGATCTGGGTCACACGGGTGAGGGTGTGGTCTGTGTTAGGAATGCCCAACTCCGCAGGTGGCACCACCCCTCGCCGCCTCCGTGGGGAGCCGGGCACGAACCGGCAGCACGACCGAGGTGATCACGCTCCGAGTCCGCGGACATCGATCGCCCGGATCGCCGAACGGACAACGGCGTTCGCTCAAAGACCGCATCCCCCCATCCGGCGCAGCCTCCCGCGCGTCGGTCCTGCGCACCTGAGGTACCACCGTGTCACTCGATGCCATCACCCAAAACGTTGACAAGGCCGTCAGCGGCTTCTTCGAGCCCATAGCCAGCTGGCTCGGAGAAGTCGTCTTCTTCTCCGTGTCCATCGGAGACACCCAGCTTCCCCTCATCGTGGCCTGGCTCGTCGTCGCGGGCCTGGTCTTCACCGGCTGGTTCGGAGTCGTACAGCTGCGCAAGTTCCGGCTCGCCGTGAACGTGGTGCGGGGCAAGTACGACGAGAAGGGGTCGGCCGGCGAGGTCAACCACTTCCAGGCCCTGACGGCCGCCGTCTCCGGAACCGTCGGCCTCGGCAACATCGCCGGTGTGGCCGTCGCGGTCTCCATCGGCGGACCCGGCGCCACGTTCTGGATGGTCCTCTGCGGCCTGCTCGGCATGGCCACCAAGTTCGTCGAAGTCACCCTCGGCGTGAAGTACCGCGAGGTGCACGCCGACGGCACGGTCTCCGGCGGGCCCATGCACTACCTGCCCAAGGGCCTCGTCGACCGCTTCGGCAAGAAGGGCAAGACCTTCGGCAAGGTCCTCGCCGTCCTCGCCTCCTTCATGGTGCTGTTCTTCGGTCTCTTCGGCGGCAACCTCTTCCAGGTCAACCAGTCCTACGCCCAGCTCGTCTCCGTCACCGGCGGTGAGAGCGGCGCCCTGGGCTCGTCGGCCGGCGCCCTGTTCTTCGGCATCCTGATCGCCGCGCTCGTCGGCATCGTGCTCCTCGGCGGCATCCGCTCCATCGCCTCGGTCACCAGCAAGCTGGTGCCCGCGATGGCCGGCATCTACATCGCGGCCTGCCTCGTCGTCATCGTCGTCAACATCGGTGCCGTCCCGTCCGCGGTCTCCACGATCATCGAGGGCGCCTTCAACCCGCAGGGCGTCGCCGGCGGTGTGCTCGGTGCGCTGATCATCGGCTTCAAGCGGGCCGCGTTCTCCAACGAGGCCGGCCTCGGCTCCGCCCCGATCGCCCACTCCGCGGTGAAGACCAAGCACCCCGCCAGCGAGGGCCTGGTCGCCCTGCTGGAGCCGTTCATCGACACCGTCGTCATCTGCACCATGACCGCCCTGACCATCGTCATCGCGAACCCGGCCAGCTGGGCCGAGGCCCGCGCCGGCGAGTCCATCGGCGGCGTCACCATCACCTCCGACGCCTTCGGCACGGTCATGCCCTGGTTCCCGTACGTCCTGACCATCGCGGTCATGCTGTTCGCCATCTCCACCGTGCTGACCTGGGGCTACTACTGCATGAAGGCCTGGACGCACCTGTTCGGCCGCAGCAAGGCCAGCGAGCTGAGCTTCAAGGTCCTGTACACCGTCTTCGCGGTCGCGGGCTCCCTGCTCACCCTGAAGACCCTCATCGACATGGCCGACGCCGTGCTGTTCATGCTCGCCGTCATCAACATCATCGGCCTCTACCTCCTCGCCCCCATCGCCAAGCGTGAGCTGAACTCCTTCCTCGCCTTCGTGAAGCGGCGTGACGCCGGTCTCGACGCCGACGTCGACGCCGACCGTGACGGCGACGACGACCAGGAGCTGGTGAAGACCACCGCCTGACCGCCCCCCACGGTCTGGCTTCCGAAGGGCCCTGTCCGCACCTCGCACCTCGCGGAGGACAGGGCCCTTCATCTTGTTTCAGCAGGTGAGAGACGCTCTGGTGAGACTCCCGATCACCCGATAGGGTGTAAAGAACGCATCAGGAACGATGCTGGTGTGCCGGGAAGTCTGGTCGGCGTCCGTGGGCCCGTGTGCCCCCCTGCCGACACGCCCCGGAGGATTCCTTCCATGACCCAGGCACGCCCCCGCAAGATCGCCTTCGGTCTGCTCCCCTGGCCCGAGCGCCAGGCGATCGCCGAAGCCCTGCGCACCGAGACCATCGGCGGGCTCGTGCTGCTCGCCGCCGCCGTCGTCGCCCTCGTCTGGGCGAACAGCCCGTGGAGCGCCGCCTACGAGTCCCTGCGCGACTTCCACTTCGGCGTACCCGCGCTCGGCCTGGACCTGTCGGTGGGCCACTGGACGGCCGACGGGCTGCTGGCGGTCTTCTTCCTGGTCGCCGGCATCGAGCTGAAGCGCGAACTCGTCACCGGCGAGCTGCGCACCCCGGCCACCGCCGCGCTACCGGTGGTCGCCGCCGTCTGCGGCATGGCCGTCCCGGCCGGCCTGTACGTGCTGGTCGCCAAGTCGGGCGGCGGAAGCCTCGACGGCTGGGCCGTCCCGATGGCCACCGACATCGCCTTCGCGCTCGCCGTCCTGGCGGTCATCAGCACCCACCTGCCCGCCGCCCTGAGGGCTTTCCTGCTCACCCTCGCGGTCGTCGACGACCTCGGCGCCATCCTCGTCATCGCGGTCTTCTTCACCAGCGACCTCGACTTCTGGGCGCTCGGCGGGGCCTTCGCCGGGCTGGTCCTCTTCTACGTCCTCCAGCGCCTGCGGGTCCGGGGATGGTGGTGGTACGTCCCCCTCGGCATCGCCATCTGGGCGCTGATGTACAACTCCGGCGTCCACGCGACCGTCGCCGGGGTCGCCATGGGCCTCATCCTGCGCACCACCCGCGACAGCGGTGAGGACAGGTCCCCGGGGGCCCGGGTCTCCCACCTCGTGCACCCCTTCTCCGCCGGCGTGGCCGTCCCCCTCTTCGCGCTCTTCGCCGCCGGCGTCAGCGTCTCCGGCGCCGCCCTCGGCCACGTCTTCACCGACCCCGAGCCCCTCGGCATCGTCATCGGCCTCGTCGCCGGCAAGATCCTCGGGGTCTTCCTCGGCACCTACCTCGCCGCACGCTTCACCAGGGCGACGCTCAACCCCGAACTGGCCTGGGCCGACATCTTCGGCCTCGCCGCCCTGGCCGGCATCGGCTTCACCGTCGCCCTCCTCGTTGGTGAGCTCGCCTTCACCGATCCCACGGAGGTGGAGCACGCCAAGGCCGCCGTCCTCGTCGCATCCCTCGTCGCCGCGGCCTTCGCCGCGGTGCTCCTGCGCCGGCGCAACCGCCGTTACAAGGAGCTGTACGAGGAGGAGAACCGCGACGAGGACGAGGACGGCATCCCCGACGTCTACCAGACCGGAGCGCACTCCAGCAGCTCCCGGTGAGGGGGCGCCCGCTCCCGGATGCGCCCGGGGACGGCAGTGGCCCGGCGCTGATCCTGCACTGATACGGTCGCGGGCGGCCCCAGCTTGCCGGACACCGGCAAGTTGGGGCGGGGGCGGGTGCTCGTCAGGGGCCTGTCAACATCAGATAAGAAACGTGTAAGGTCCTTTGCGGAGTGCCGGGAAGTCTGGTCGGCGAACAAGGGACACCTGTCTTCTTCTGCCGATCGGGGGACTTTCGCCATGGTGCTCGTCGCCGTCTTCGGGGCCGCGCTGCTCGTAGCGGTCCTGCTCTCCGGGCTCGCCGCCCGCACCGTCCTCTCCACCTCGCTGCTGTTCCTGGTCGGCGGAGCGCTGGTCAGCGACGGCTTCCTCGGGCTGATCCACATCTCGCCCGAGAGCGAGATCGTGTCGGTCACCGCGGACCTCGCGCTCTTCGCGGTGCTGTTCACCGACGGCATGCACGTCTCCTTCGCCAAGCTGCGCGCCAACTGGCGCAACCCGGCCCGCGCACTCGGCCTCGGAATGCCCCTCGCGTGCATCGGCATGGCGCTGATCACCCACTATCTGGTGGGCCTGGACTGGACCACCTCGTTCCTGGTGGGCGCGGTGCTCGCACCCACCGACCCGGTCTTCGCCTCCGCGATCGTGGGCCGCAAGGAGGTCCCCGCGCGGCTGCGCGAACTGCTGAACGTGGAGAGCGGCATCAACGACGGCCTCGCCCTGCCCGTCGTGCTGATCCTCATCGCCGCCGCCGGCCCGACCGCCGGCCACGCCGAGGCGTCCTTCGGGACGATCGGACTCGAACTGGGCCTGGGCCTGCTCTTCGGCGTACTGCTCCCGCTGCTGGTCAACGGACTCGTGCGGTTCCGCCTGCTGGGCGCCGAGCCCAAGCTCCAGCCGCTGCTGCCGCTGACTATCGGCGTCATCCTGTACGCGGCCTGCCACCTGACGCACGCCAACCCGTACCTGGCGGCGTTCTCGGCCGGTGCGGTGCTGGCCGCGGTGTCCCCCGAGTCGCAGAAGGCGTTCGAGCCCCTGGGCGAGTCGCTGGCCGAGCTGGCCAAGTTCGCCGCCCTGCTGGTCTTCGGCGCCCTGCTCACCCCGCAGCTCTTCGGGGACCTGTCCGTCGGCGGGTACGTCGCGGTGGTCCTGGCCATCGTGCTCATCCGCCCGGCCTCGCTCCTGATCTCCCTGTGGGGCACCCGCATCGACCGCCGGGAGAAGCTGGTCGCGGCCTGGTTCGGCCCCAAGGGCTTCGCCTCGGTCGTCTACGGTCTGCTGGTGCTCCAGGCCGGCATCCCGCAGGGAGAGCAGGCGTACACGCTGATCGCCGTCTGCATCGCCTTCTCGATCATCGCCCACAGCAGCACCGACGTGCCGATCGCCCGCCTCTTCCACGTCGACGACCTCGTCGACACCGGAGTCGACCCCGAGCCCCGCCCCGTTGCCGATGCCCCGACGACCGGAACCGTTCCCCGTGCGCGCACGTGACCTGTCGGGCTGAGCGGCCTCCCGCCGGCCCGACCACCCGCCGTCAGCCGCCATGCCCCATCCCTCCACGGGGCCGCGCCCATGGAGTGCACCGACGGTCCCGCGAGGTCGGTCGTCGCCTCCGAGGCCGACCAGCCGCAGGTGATCGGCACCGTCGGCGCGGTCACCCCGCTCCGGCCGCGGCCCCGGCCCGACCTCTCCGCGTTCGGGCCGCCCGCCGAAATCCTGTCCCGGTGCGCCAAGGTGCTGCTCGTCCGTCAGTACCCGCAGCGGAGGTCCGCCCGCCAGCAGGGGCGTCCTGCACGTCCCCTCACCACGAGGAGTCCGATCCGATGAACGACGAACCCGTCTTCAAGAAGAGCCGCTGGGGCACCAACCGCTACGTCTACAACCCCAGGAGCCCCGTCGGCCTCTTCCTGATCGTCGCCAGCAGTGTGGGCGTCCTGGTCATGATCCTCCTGATGGAGAACCGGGCCGGCCCCTTCGCCCCGACGCCGTCGCCCAACCGGAGCACGCCGGCGCACCAAGAACCCTGACCCTTCCCCTCCGGCACGCCACCGACCCGCACGAGGACGACCAGCCCGACGACGCAGGACAGGAAGAGGATCACATGAAGTGGAACCGCTGGACGAAGGGCGGTGCGGCTGCGGCACTCCTCCTCCTCGTCGCGAGCGTCGTGGCCTGGGCCCTGGTGGGCGGGGAGCGGCACGAGGACTCCCTGCTCGACAGTTGCGGCGGCTCCCTGGCGGTCGACGAGGCGAACGGCTTCTTCGCCGGCGCCGAACTGGAGTCCCGGGGGCACACGGGGGAGTGGGTCGGCCACGACGTCGAGTACTGCTCGGTGTCGGCGCGGAACGATCCGGACGCCGGTACCCTCCAGGTGCAGCTGCGCCCCGCAGCCGCCCACCGGGCCAGTGGTGCAGCGGAGTACCCCGGTGCCGCTCCCCTCGGGTACGGCTGGAACGGCTCCTTCGCCGTCCGGGGCGGCCCCGAGGCCGCCGTGCTCGTGGACTGCGCGCCGCTCGCGGGAAAGGGGCTGCTCGTCCTCGTCGGGACCGCGAAGGACGCCCGGGAACTCACCCGCGAGCAGATCATCGCCGTCGCCCGGCTCACCACCGAGACCGCCCGCCGGGCTGCCGAACGCTTCCACTGTGAGGGCGTTTTGGGACAGCGGCCCGACGAGGTCGACACGACGGGGGAGGCGAAGCGCCCGGTCGCCGGTGCGATCGAGACCTGCCGCGGAGTCGTGAGCGCCGCCGACGCAAGGACCCTGGGGGCCGTCGCCGTGGGCGAGTACCGAGCGGGTCGCTCCCTCACCGAGGAGTGCAACGTCAGACTGCGGCAAGGCGGCGGTCTCCGGATCAACGCCTACTACGGACCCTCGGCCCAGCAGGAGATGTACCTCGACGCCCGCTACCCCGGCAGCGTCAAGGGCATCGTCACCCGCACGCACACCTGTCCGGGAGGCCTCGGCACCACGTACTTCAAGATCACCCCACCCCTGCTGCCCGACAAGCAGCCGGTGTCGTTCGACGGTCCGGAGCGCGAGGCGCTGAACGCACTGCTCGTCTCCTTCGCCGAGGCCTCCGCGGCGCGCCACGGCTGCTCCCTGGACTGAGGTCCGCGCGGGGCCGCCGTCACCGGAGGGCTGTTCCTCCGGGGCCGGCGGCTCAGGAGCCCGCCGTCACCGCGGGCGCCTCCAGCCGACTGCGGAGCGTGCCTTCGAAGTCCTCGGCACGGATCAGCTGCACCCGGAGCTTCTCGACCTGCTCCGCCGCGGCCCGCTGATAGCCGCGGACGCGTTCCAGGAGGGCCTCGCGCTCCTCGGCTCCGAGCGCACCGCCCGTGTCCAGGCGGTCGGTGGCGTCGAGGAGGTCGCGCATCTGGTCCAGGGTGAAACCGAGCGGCTTCATCCGGCGGATGACCATGAGGCGAGCGATGTCGTTCTCGGTGTAGAGGCGGAAGCCGCCCTGAGAGCGGGCGGAGGGAGTGACCAGACCGGTCTCCTCGTAGTGGCGGATCGTGCGCAGGGACAGTTCGGTCCGCGCGGCGACCTCGCCGATCTGCATGTGCTTGCCGTCCACGCCGCTGATCCTCTGGCCCTTCTCGTGCTGGCTCGGTCCGGCCGGGCTCCTCGGCCCTGCCCGGTTAGGCCCAGGACGGGCGCCACCGATCCCTACTCTAACGTTAGGGTAGAGTTGCTGGCGGCGAGGCCGCCTTTCCGGCGTCCCGCCGTTGCCGTGTCGGGGCCGAAGACGCCCCCGGCGAAGGTCCGATCCTTGCAGGAGAGAAGCGTGCGCGAGCCCACGACGCCCGGCGCCGCTGCCTGCCCGCCGTGATGCTTCGCCCCCGGATCTGGGCTCCGGCTCCGCCGTGAGGTCTGCTCCACCCCTTCTCGACCTGCTCTTCCGGCTCCGTGTCCACGGGGTCGACCACGAGGTGCCGACCCGGCTCCACCACGTCCTCCCGCACGCCCGGCCGCCGAACAGGGTGCGCCCCGAGCACGACAGGTTCCGTCTCCCTTGTCTTCTGCCGCCACTGCTGTGTCTCCCGCTGCGCGCCTGCGCGGCCTGAAGCCCGATTGGATCTCCGACCCCAAGGTCTGGCGCACCGAGGTCCTGGCGGGGCTGGTCGTTGCCCTGGCGTTGATTCCCGAGGCCATCTCGTTCTCGATCATCGCCGGCGTCGATCCGGCGCTGGGCCTGTTCGCCTCGTTCACCATGGCCGTGACGATCGCGATCGTCGGTGGTCGGCGGGCGATGATCTCTGCCGCCACCGGTGCCGTCGCCCTGGTGATCGCCCCGCTGAACCGTGAGCACGGCCTCGGCTATCTGATCGCGGCCGTGATCCTCGCCGGTGTCTTCCAGGTCGCCCTGGGGGCTCTGGGGGTGGCGAAACTGATGCGCTTCATTCCCCGCTCGGTGATGGTCGGGTTCGTCAACTCCCTCGCGATCCTGATCTTCATGGCGCAGGTTCCCGAGATGACCGATGTGCCCTGGCCGGTGTATCCGCTGATCGCCGGGGGGCTCGCCCTCATGGTGTTCTTCCCCAAGGTCACCACCGTCGTTCCGGCTCCGCTGGTGTCGATCGTCATCCTCACCGTCATCACCCTCGGTGCGGCCATCGCCGTGCCGGCGGTCGGCGACAAGGGGGCGCTGCCCTCCTCCCTCCCCGTGCCGGGACTGCCGGACGTGCCGTTCACCGTCGACACCCTGACCACGATCGCCCCCTATGCGTTCGCCATGGCGCTGGTCGGTCTGATGGAGTCGCTGATGACCGCGAAGCTGGTCGACGACATCACCGACACCCACTCCAACAAGACCCGTGAGTCCATCGGCCAGGGCATCGCCAACATCGTCACCGGCTTCTTCGGCGGCATGGGCGGTTGCGCCATGATCGGCCAGACGATGATCAACGTGAAGGTCTCCGGTGCCCGCACCCGCATGTCCACCTTCCTCGCGGGCTCCTTCCTGATGGTGCTGTGCATCGTCTTCGGCTCGGTCGTCTCGGACATCCCGATGGCCGCGCTGGTCGCCGTCATGATCATGGTGTCGTTCGCGACCTTCGACTGGCACTCCATCGCCCCGAAGACGCTCCGGCGGATGCCCGCCGGGGAGATCGCCGTCATGCTGATCACCGTCGTGTGCGTGGTCGCCACCCACAACCTCGCCATCGGCGTCGTCGTCGGCTCCGTCACCGCCATGGTCATCTTCGCCAAGCGCGTCGCGCACCTCGCCGAGGTGACCGCCGTGCTCGACCCCGACGGCACCACCGTCGTCTACCGGGTCACCGGCGAACTGTTCTTCGCCTCCTCCAATGACCTCGTCGGTCAGTTCGACTACGCGGGCGACCCCGAGAAGGTCATCATCGACCTCGGTGCGGCCCACGTCTGGGACGCTTCCTCCGTCGCCGCGCTCGACGCCATCGAGACCAAGTACGCCCAGCGAGGGAAGACCGTCGAGATCACCGGTCTCAACACCTCCAGCGCCCTCCTCCACGGCAAGCTCAGCGGCGAACTCGCCGCCGGACACTGAGGCCGGCGGTCGGCAGCGGGGCGCGGGGTTCCGGGCGCCCGTTGCCGGCCGGTCGCCGCCGCCCCGCCGCCTGACACCCGGGCCGCGGGGCGGCGGCCTTTCCGGGGGCGGGTTCCGCAGAGTTCCCGGTCGCCGGGCCCTGCGCACCCTGAGCTCCGGGGTGATCGACGGCAGGGCGCCGGTGCGCCTTCGCCGGTCCCGCGCGGGATCGCGACCGGCACGGTGCGCACATCGCGACCAGCGGGCACCGACCGCAGTCGACGTCGCCCCGTCGAGACGGTCCCTGGGGACCCGCCCCATTGGGAGGGTCGGGCGCGGTCGTGCGCGAGGGGCTGCTCCGCGCCCGGGGTGCCCGTGGTGCCGCGGGTCGCCGTCCGGTGGGGAGGGGGGTGTCGGGGCACGGGTGACCCTCTTGATTCGATTGATGTCTATGTTGACGTCCATCTATTCAAGTGCCAAGCTGGGTCATGAGAGATCGACGAACGTCGAATCAGAGGGAGTCCTCATGCACGTCACCGCCGCCGAGCAACTGCCCGTCGTGGTCATCGGGGCCGGTCCGACCGGTCTGGCCGCGGCTGCCCACCTGGTCGACCGGGGCATGGAGCCGCTGGTCCTGGAGGCCGGGGCACGGCCCGGAGCGGCGGTGCGCGCCTGGTCGCACATGCGGCTCTTCTCCCCCTGGGGCGAGGTCATCGACCCGGTGGCCGAGGAGCTGCTGGTTCCCACCGGCTGGGTGAAGCCCGACCTCAGCACGTACCCGACGGGCGGTGACTGGGCGTCCGACTACCTCCAGCCGCTCGCCGAAGCCCTCGGCGACAGGGTGCGGGTCGGGAGCCGGGTGACCGGTGTCTCCCGCTCGGGCCGTGACCGGACCGTCGACGCCGACCGCTCGGCCCGAGCGTTCACCGTCCGCGTCCAGTACGTCGACGGACGCGAGGAACTGATCCCGGCCCGGGCCGTCATCGACGCCTCGGGTACCTGGGGCGGCCCCGGCCCCGCCGGTGGTGACGGCCTCCCGGCACTCGGCGAACGCGCGGCGGCCGACCGGATCTCCTACCGGGTGCCCGATCTCAGGGACCCCGTGGTGCGGGCCCGGCACGCCGGCAAGCGGACCGCGGTGATCGGCTCGGGAGCCTCTGCCTTCACCGCACTCGCCTCCCTCGCCGACCTGGCCCGGGAGGAAGGGGGTACCAAGGCCGTGTGGATCCTGCGCCGCGGCATCTCCGGCTCCACCTTCGGCGGTGGCGCGGCCGACCAGCTCCCCGCGCGCGGAGCCCTCGGCCTCGCGGCCAAGGCGGCGGTCGACGGAGGGGCCGCGGACGCCGTCACCGGCTTCCGCACCGAGGCGATCGAGCGTGCCGGTGAGCGCCTGGTGCTGGTCGCAGAGGACGGGCGCCGACTCGATCCGGTCGACGAGGTCATCGTGCTCACCGGCTTCCGTCCCGACCTCACCTTCCTCGACGAGCTCCGCCTCGGCCTCGACGCGCGCCTCCAGGCCCCGGTCGAACTCGCCCCGCTGATCGACCCCAACCAGCACTCCTGCGGCACCGTCTACCCCCACGGGTTCAAGGAGCTCTCCCACCCCGAGTCCGACGTCTACCTGGTCGGCATGAAGTCCTACGGTCGTGCCCCGAACTTCCTCGCCCTGACCGGCTACGAGCAGGTCCGCTCCGTGGTCGCCGCCCTCGCCGGTGACCACGAGTCCGCCGAGCGGGTCGAACTCGTCCTCCCCGAGACCGGGGTGTGCGGTGGTTCCGGCCTCTTCGACCAGCCGGTCGCCGAGGACGCCTCCCAGGGCGGCTGCTGTGCACCCGCTCCGGAGCTCATCCGGCTCGGCGCCGGTACCCCGACGGCCACCGGGGGCTGCTGACCCGTCGCGCCCCCGGGGTGCGGGTGGGGTCCGGCCCGTATGCCTTCCCCCGCCCGCTCAGTACGATGGCCTGCCGTCCCGCGGCGCACCATCGGGCCGGTGGGGCGGCTGACGGGAGGGCGGCGGCGTGACGGACCGGAGCGAGGGCGGGGCGGAGCCGCTGCGGCGCAGGCGCGGGCAGGGGGAGCTGGAGACCCAGGTGCTCGCCGTGCTCCGGGAGGCGTCCGAGCCGGTTCCCGTGGCCTGGGTGCGCGAGCGGCTCGGCGGCGCGCTCGCCTACACCACCGTGATCACCATACTGACCCGTCTGCGGGTGAAGGGTGCCGTCGAACGCGAGCGGATGGGGCGCTCCTTCCGGTGGACGGCGGTTGCGGACGAGGCAGGACTCGCCGCGCTGCGGATGCGGAGGGTGCTGGACGCCGAAGCGGACCGTCAGGCGGTCCTGGCCAGTTTCGTCACCGGACTTTCACCGAACGAGGAGCGACTCCTCCGTGAATTGCTGGCCCGAGCGGCGGAGGAGACGGCCGGGGAGGGGAGCGAGGGGGAAGACTGCTGACCGCCATGGGTGTCTTCGTCTTCCTCCCCCTCGTCCTCCCGCTGACCGCCTGGCCGGTCGCCCGGCTCGCCGAGCAGCGGCTCCACCCCCGCACCGCCACCCGTCTGCTCGCCGTCGTCGCCGGTCTCTCCGCCGTGTGCAGCACGCTCTGCCTCGGGCTGCTGATGATCGTGGGCACCGCGCAGTTGCCCGGCAATCCGCTTCCTGACGGTTGGTCGGATCCCGGGGTGCGCGCGGCCCTGCCGTACGACGAGTTCGCGGGCCGGGCGGCGATTCCCGCGTTGATCGCCGTACTGGTCTCGTGCGGCAGGGCGGTCTGGCGTCGGTCGCGGGTCCGTCGCGGGGCCGAGGCTGCGCTCGCGGGGCTGCGGGCACGGTCCGTCGCGGTGCTCCCGGACCCGGTTCCGTATGCGTACGCGCTGCCCGGCCGGCGGGGTCGAGGCCGGGTCGTGGTCAGCACCGGGATGCTCGTCGGCCTCGGGCCGGCCGAGCGCAGGGCCCTCTTCGCTCATGAACGCGCACATGTGAGGGGGCGTCACCACCGGCATCTGCTGACGGTCCATCTGGCGGCCCGTGCCAATCCGTTCCTGCGTCCGCTGCGCACTGCGGTGAACTACACCACGGAGCGCTGGGCCGACGAGGAGGCGGCTGCCGAGGTGGGCAGCCGCCGGGTCGTGGCGCGGGCGATCGGCAGGGCCGCACTGCTGCGCCCGCGCCCGACCGCCGGAGCGCTCCCCGCCCTCGTGGGGACGGGGCCGGTGCCCCGGAGGGTCGAAGCGCTGCTGAGTCCGGCGCCGGTGGGGCGTGCCTGGCCGTCGGTCTTCACGACCGCCGGCCTCGCCGCCTGGGGCGCCGCCTTCGGGGTGACGGCATCGGCGCTCTCTTCGGCGAACTCGGCCGTGACGCTCTTCCGTGTCCTGCGAGCAGCCGCCGCGCCGATGTAATCGTCCGCGGCGGCCGTGTGCTCAGAGGTCGAACTCGTGCGGCGGCAGGTCCAGCGTGTAGCACGCCTCGCGCACCACGGCCTGCTCGGTCTTGTCGAAGTCACCGTCGGCGCCGCCGATGACGATGCCGATCTGGACGACGGCGCGTGCTTCCGCCGGCTTCTTCTTCGCCTTGGCGATTTCCTGGAGCACGCTGACCTTTCCGAAGTCGAAGTCGGCGGTCAGCTTGTTCAGGTTGTCGTCGAAGCGGCGCTGGAGGTCGACCGCGTCGAAGTTCTGCAGCACCTCGTTCGTCGCGATGAGCTGGGCGACCCGACGGCGCTCGGCGGGGTCGATCGTCCCGTCGGCGGCGGCGACCAGCGCGCACATGGCCATGCTCGCGTCCCGGAAGGCGCCGCTCTTCAGGTCGTTCTTCTTCGCCACCAGCTGGGTCTGCATCGTCGATGCGGACTCCTTGATGCGGTCCCACAGGGCCATGTCGAGCACTCCAGACGTCAATGGTTGAGGTCGGTTCCTTCTACGTCCTTGTAGAACGCGGTGCCGGGGGACGGAGTTCCCGGAGGGCGGGCGGACGTGTGCTCGCTCCTGGGGAGCGGCGGTCCGGAAGTGGGAGTCGCCTCCCGCGGGCAGCCGTGCGGCGGGTGACGGCGCGTCGGGCGGTCCCGCCCGGTCCGGCCGGTCGGGACGCCGGGCGTTCCCCCGCCGACCGGAGCGTCCGACCGTTCGCCTCGGGGGAGCGGGTTGGCCCCGGACCCTTGTGCACCTCGCCCCCATCAATAAAATGTCACACACCACACAAGGGAGTCCTTTCATGGTCCATGCGCACGTCCCCGCGCGCCGCGCGCACCCCTGGCACGGGATCATGGTCGCCACCGCCCTCCCTTTCCGGGAGGACGGTTCCGTCGATCACGATGCCTATGCGCGGCACGTCGCCCGGCTGGTCGCCGACGGTTGCGACGGCGTCGTCCCGAACGGCTCCCTCGGCGAGTACCAGACCCTCACCGACGCCGAGCGCGCCCAGGTCGTCCGCACCGCCGTCGAG